>JAFGHO010000093.1 GCA_016930085.1 Spirochaetales bacterium | reverse complement strand
GCGCAAACTGCAGAGGAGAATTATCTAAAGATATAGGTCTTTCTTTCTTCATTATTAATATATGAGTACGCCCAAATTGCACATAACTCCTATTGTCTGAATTTCGTGATAATTCAAAAAAGCAAAAAAATAATATTCTGCCAGGACTTATCGTGAATTTCACCAATACTTGCTTTATGCAAAAATAATCTCAAAAAAAAATACCATATATATAAGGAATTAACCTGTTAACCGTCAATTTCTGAAAATCATGTCACTTTTTGCGGTAAAAATCAAACTTTCTACCATAAACCAAATTGCGTAATAATTCCTAGACGGGATAACTAAGCCAATAACCTCTGTTTGATAGCCGTCCGTCCAGCCAAAACAGTATTTTCTTCCTTAGCCGTGTCCTCACTTTTGTAGTACTGTAAAAAAATTCCACTCTCCTGTTTCCCGTCCGCCGTCACCCCAACATCCCGCCTGTTAATCCTGTCAAAATTATTCTTTCTGTCTTTCTACGTCCTCCGTGTCACTTTTGCTTGAAACGATACTTATTTCTTTAAGATTCCTCACAAAGCTCACGGGAGCCCACAGAAAAAGAATTATTCTTCTCTTCCTCTGTGTGCCCTGTGCGCTCTGTGTGAAACAATATTCTTTTTTAAATTTCACACAGAGCCCGCAAAGTACACAGAGCAATAAATCATATTCTCTTCCTCCGTGTGCCCTGTGTCTCCAAACGCGTAAACCTCCCCTCACCCCAATTACCCTGTTTTTTAAAAGGGATTATATCGTGCGTCCCCGTTCCCTGAATCCGTCCCGGGTCTGCCCCCGGCGCCGCCGAAACAGGCTGCCGGAAGCCCTGTCAGCAAAAAAAGCTTCAAAAAAACCTTTTTCACATTATAACTTGTTTTAAAAAAAATACAATATCAATGCCGTCAAAAACTATTTCAAATCCGGGGAGAAAATACGCAGAACCATACCGGGAGATTGTGAACTCGCCGGGTTCACAATCTCTTGTCTACAAGAAAAATGTATTTTCTGTGGCGCCGCTTTTATACGTATAAAAGCCATTACTTAATTATGGCCCTATCTGTGCCTATCCGGCGTTCATCCGTAGTTTCCATAAAAACCAAAGACAGGCCGCTTCGCTTGCCCGCATGAGTGCTGATGCCGGGACCCCGGGTGAAACCGGCGGGAATACTGTGGCAAGACTTTTTTTCATCCGGCAAGCACCATATAGATATCCATGTAATTCGTTCCCGTCGGCCCGGTGACAACGAGGTTCCCCGTCTGCCTGAAATAATTATACGAATCATTGGTGCGCAGGTAGTCCTCTGCTTCGATTCCCGTTTTCCTTCCCGCATCCAGTGTTTCTCCGGTGCAGAAGGCGCCGGCCGCACCGGTGGGGCCGTCCGTGCCGTCCGTTCCCGCGCAGAAAACAAGCACATCGGTGAGCCCCGCGATCCCGCTGACGGCGGCAAGGCAGCACTCCTGGTTTCTCCCCCCCCTTCCGTTTCCCTTCAGGGTCACCGTCGTCTCCCCGCCTGCAAGGATGCATGCGGGCGGGGGAACGGGGCGTCCGTGTTCGCGGATCTCGCGGGCGATTTCGGAAAGAAAAAGCCCGAGTTCCCTTGCTTCGCCCCTTATCGATGAGGTGAGTATGAGGGTGTGAAAACCGAGCGCTTCCGCCTTTTTTTTCGCCGCTTCCAGGATAATCAGGTTCGAACCGATGACGTTCGTGAAAACCCGGCTGAAAGCATGATGTCCCGTCCCCGGTGTTTCAGGCCGCTTCCCCGCACGGCCCTCCTCGATATACGACAGAACCGTCCGGGGAACCTTCCGTATCAGGCCGAATTTTTCGAGAATGCTCCGGGCATCGGAAAAGGTCGTGTCGTCCGGGACAAACGGTCCTGAAGCGATCGTATCCGGTCTGTTACCCCGCACATCGGAAAGGAGGAGATTGCAGACGGCTGCGGGGTACGCTGCCTCAGCGAGTTGTCCTCCCTTGATGAGGGATATGTGTTTGCGTACGGTATTTATTTCATCGATCTCGGCACCGCTTGCCAGAAGCAGTTCCGTTGTCCGTGATTTTTCTTCAAGGCTTATGTCCCCGGCGGGAAGGGGAAGGAGGGCGGAACCCCCGCCCGAAATGAGCGAGACGACCAGCTCGTTTTTTTTCGCGCCGCTCAAAAGGGCGCGGATTTTCTTCGCCGCTTCGTGCCCGGCCGGATCGGGGCAGGGGTGGCCGGCTTCCAGTACGTCGAGCGGCGGGAGTTTTTTCCCCTGTCCGTATGTTACCGAAATGACGCCGCAGAGCGGTACGGCGGTTCCATCCAGAAGACGGAGTACCGCTTCCGCCATCCCGATCGTTGCCTTTCCGGCGCCGACCAGGATAATACGGCTGAATGAGGAGAGGTCGAAGCACGTCTTCGTTCCTTTTAATCGAAGGGTTCCTTTATCGAGGGTGAGATGTTCTTCGATGCAGCGGTCGGGCTGCGCGGCGGAAAGAGCATCGTCGAATATTTTCCCGGCTTTCCGGGCCAGACTCATATCATCCCTCCGTGTAACGCCCGCGTGAATGGCGGAAACACCGGTCGATACGCGGGCAGTATGAAGCGGCATCATCCGATGAATCCATCATGACAGAAAAGGGTCACAAAGGCAAGGGTGTCCCCGACCGGCCCGGCGGAAACGCCTTGACGCCGGGAAAATTCTTTTTTCCGTTTATAAAAGTAAAAAAAAACCGATATTTTTTGCTACATTCATCTTTTTTTTTATTATATTGAAGGAGAGAGGAGTGCTCATGACATTGACCGAAATAAAGAAAAAGGCGAAAGAACTCGGTATCAAAGTGACCGATCTCAGCAAAGAGGATCTCATAAGGACCATTCAGATATACGAGGGTAATTATCCCTGTTTCGGTACCGCATCCGGGTATTGCGACCGCTGGGATTGCTGTTGGCGGGAAGATTGTCTGAAAAAGTAAAAAAAACCTTCTTTATCGAAAGCCTCGGTTGCGCGAAAAACCAGGTCGATTCGGAAGTAATGATCGCCGCACTAACCGGAGGCGGCTGGGAATATGTGCGGGATCCGGACCGGGCCGGCGTGATTATCGTCAACACCTGCGGCTTTATCAGGGAAGCCAAGGAAGAATCGATCGAGACCGCGATCGCGTTAAGGATCAACTATCCCGATGCGATTATCGTCATGGCCGGTTGTCTCACGCAGCGCTACAGGGAAAGCCTTCAAAAAGAACTCCCTGAAATTGACGCCTTCTGCGGTAACCGCAATCCTGAAGCCATCTCAGGGCTTTTAGCCGGTATTGTCAGGGCCGATGTACGCGCTCCCGGGGAATCGGCGGTTCCGGCCCGCCCCGGCAGAACGATATTTCTTTCATATCCCGGCTCCGCGTATGTCAAAATCGCCGACGGGTGCGACAATTGCTGCTCCTATTGTTCGATACCGATCATCAGGGGCGGTCTTGAAAGCAGGAACGTCGGGGAGGTCACGGATGAAGTGAAACAGCTTATCCGGCGGGGCATTATCGAAGTGAATGTTATCGCCCAGGACGTCGGGTCGTTCGGAGGTGACCGGGGGCATCGGGAGCTTCCGGCGCTGCTTCGTTCACTCGCGTCTATCAGGGATGAGTTCCGGCTGCGGCTGCTTTACATTCATCCCGACAATTTTCCTATGGACATCCTCGATATTATCCGGGACGATCCAAGGTTCCTTCCCTATTTCGATATTCCTTTTCAGCACGCGTCGGGCAGGATACTCACCGCCATGGGGCGGCGGGGAACCGGCGGGGGATATCTCCGGCTTCTCGACAGGATACGGAAGGCGCTTCCCGACGCGGTCGTCCGCTCCACGTTTCTTCTAGGCTTTCCGGGGGAAAACGAAGAAGACTTCGCTTCACTTCTCGAATTTCAGGCGCGCGCGGAAATCAACTGGCTCGGCTGTTTTACCTATTCGCGTGAAGAGGGGACGAAAGCGGCCGGCATGCGGCCCCGGGTAAAGAAATCCGTCGCCTTGAAGAGAAAAAAGGAGATTGAATCGAGACAGATACCGATAACGGAACGGTGGCTCGATCGAAGTATCGGGAGGCGCGTCGAGGTCCTCATCGAAGAACCCGTTGCCGGTGAAGATCTCGCGATCGGCCGTTCGTATATGCAGGCACCGGAAGTGGACGGACTTGTCGTGGTCCGCGGTGGAAACCGGATTCCCGGGCGTATGGAACGGGTTCGACTGATACGGAGAAACGGCGTGGACCTCGAAGGAATCCCGGATGAAACGGGATAGTCCCATCCCCGTTACGGCAGGGCGTTTTCCTCTTGAAACGTGATGCTCAAGCCGGCGAATTTCTTTTTGAGTGTAAAGGCGCGGGTCCGGCCGTCATCCGGTGATGCGCCGCCCTCAACCAGCCCGACCCCATTTTTTTCAAGATAAAAGGCGGTCCGCTTCAGGTTCCGGGTGGAAACGATAATGTCGTCCGCCGCGCTTTCATGAGGACCGGCAATACCGATGATATTGTCCAGGCTCACGGTCCCGCCGGCCGTTTCGACGGGAAGGATGGTATCGAATATTGCCGCCGCTGCTTCGGTATCGCCGCCGGTACCGGCAAGGCGAACGGACGAAATCCTGCACCCGAGCATTGTGCGGATTGCCGTTCGAACGATCGCCGTTATCTTCTCCGATCCGCCGGAAGCGAAAAGGCGTTCGGGGGCGATCCAGCTTCCCCCGCAGGCGATCACCCGCTCGTATGAAAAATATGATGAAAGATTCGCATTGGTGATGCCCCCGGTCGGAACGAACAATACATCGGGAAAAGGGGCGGCCATTGATTTGAGAAGCTCGACACCGCCAGAGGCCTCTGCGGGAAAAAACTTCAACACCCGAATCCCGTCGGCACACGCCTGATCGATCTGTGTGGGAGAATTGATGCCGGGAACGACGGGGATACCAGCCTCCCGGCAACAGGCGACGACCTCCGGATTATATCCCGGCGTGAGGATAAAGCGCGCGCCGGCCGCGATTACCTTTTCGACTTGTTCCGCCGTCAGCACGGTTCCGGCGCCGACCAGCACCCCGGGAAACTCTTCACAGGCTATCCGGATCGCGTCTTCGGCCTGGGGCGTACGAAAGGTGATTTCGATCAGCCCGAGACCCGCCGCGATGAGCGCCCGTAAAAGCGGACGTACGTCGTCTTTATTTTTTATCGTGACAATCGGGATCAGACCGAAACCCCTGATCTGTTCGAGTACCTCGTGCATACCGTTTCCCTTTATAGAATAGGTGTATAGTAGCGGGAAGGCGATTTTGCGTCAAGGGAGTGAACCTTCTCTGCGATCGAATCGTTTGTTCGCCCGTACCGCTTTATCCCGGATGGTTGTTCATGACGGAAGGAGGGGCCGGATGATTGCCGAAACGTGAGGTTGCGTCATTCATCCCCGTCGATATCGGGATAGAGTTTTTTCCTGCATTCGGGACAGATGCTGTGGGTAAAGTCGGCCTCGGAATGACTGCATATGTAGTTTTCGAACGGTTTCCACGCACCGCTTTCATCCCTTATTTTTTTACAGGATGAACAAATGGGGAGAAGACCGGTCAATATCTTGATTTTCTCGTGCGCGTTCAATAAATCGCTTTCAAGCCGGTGTGAGTTCGTAATGATAAGAAACACGATAATGAAAATCATGCTTGAAATCATCAGGATAAAACTGAGTTGCTGAATAAAACCGGCTTGCATGAAATCCGTGATCTGTCCTTCTATAAGGAGGGTGAGAACGGCCCGTATGATGTGCCAGCCCCCGATGAGTCCGAAAGATACAATAAGATAATAATGTTTGCCTGGAAGAACGGCCGGCAGTTTCGATATAATTATGTAAATGCTTCGCAGGCAGACCAAAAAGATGGCCAGAGAGATAATGATGATCCTCATGGTAACATTCGGGGAGTTGAATGTATAGATCCAGAACGTTCCCGTAATGAAAATGAGAATGGCCGCATCCAGCCATCGGCGCTGTGTCTTCATTGAAAAACGGAGAAGTCCTTTTGAAGCAAAAAGGAAAAATGAAGCGATGCAGAGGTTCGCGACGATAACCGTGACGATATCGGGGAGAATGTGGCGCATACTCAGGAGAATCATCCCCGCGCTGTTGAGAAAGGAACCGATTGTCCATTCGACGAACCCCGGATACACCTTTCGCATGATGACAAGATAGAACATGGTTACCGAAAGGCTGACCGCCACGATTCCCGTGATGATCGATAATGTTCGAATATCCAGATACTTATCCATTATACTATTGTATATTATATACAAAATACTGAAAAATGCGAGTAAAATATTTATGGACGATTCTAAAAACCTGCACAGCAGGTTTTTAGAGGTGCCCTTATTTGGAACAAACCGGAGATCGACCGATGTTCCTGTTGCATTATTTTCACCGTCGATGTATCATGCCTCAATCGAAGCATGAAAAACGGCGTACCCCAACCAATACAATCGATTCCACCTTCCGTTTGCAGGAATATCGGGTATCTCTTTACCGATATCGACGATACGATCACCGACCGCGGTTTGCTCGTCCCCGCCTCCTACGGCATGCTCTGGGTGCTGCACGAGGCGGGGATCGGGGTCGTTCCGGTCACGGGACGGCCCGCCGGGTGGTGCGACCATATCGCGAGGATGTGGCCCGTGAAAGGGATTATCGGGGAAAACGGGGCCTTCTACTTTACCTATGACAGAAAGAAGAAAAAGATGAAGCGGGTATATCTTCTTTCTGAAGAGGAACGGCTTTCCGGACGGGAAAAACTCGAGGCCATACGCTCCCGTGTATTGCGGGAAATTCCGCGGGCGCGGATAGCTGCCGACCAGGAATACCGTTTGACGGATCTGGCAATCGATTTTTGCGAGGATGTGGTGCCCCCCCTCACAAAAAACGAAATCGAGGGTATCTGTTCCGTGATTTCTGAAGAAGGGGCGGCGTACAAGATTTCGAGTATCCATATCAATTGCTGGTACGGCTTATTCGACAAGGTGGCTTGTGTGAAACGCTTTTTGCAGGATACCGAAGGGGACTCTATTGAAGGCCTCAGGGAAACAATCGCCTATACGGGGGATTCGCCGAATGACGAGCCCCTTTTCAAAGAGATACGGACATCGATCGGTGTCGCCAATATCTCCCGGTTTTTGCCGGATTTGCACTACCTGCCCGCATATATAACCGAACACGAATCGGCTTTGGGATTCTGCGAAGCGATGCGGATCATTCTCCGCAAGAGGGTGGAAGGTGAATCCGGAGAGGTCATAGTATCGGGCGAAAAATAACGCTATAGGCTTGATCTTAACGGCAACTTTCTTTAATATCGAGTGAGTATTTTAAGATAAAATGCAGCATCACAGAAAATAAAAAAGGAGGGATATCAGTATGAGTATGATCGATGTCATTGTCGCGCGTGAGATTCTGGATTCAAGGGGAAACCCGACCGTCGAGGTCGAGGTCGAACTCGAGGACGGGTCTTACGGAAGCGCCGCGGTACCGTCAGGAGCATCGACCGGTGAACACGAGGCGGTCGAATTGAGGGACGGCGACAAGGGAAGGTTTATGGGAAAAGGAGTGACAAAAGCGGTCAATAATGTGAATGAAATCATCGCGGAGGAGATATGCGGACTCGACGCCCTGGACCAGGTACAGGTGGACAGAACGATGATCGCGCTCGACGGAACGGAGAACAAGAGCAAACTCGGGGCCAACGCGATCCTCGGCGTTTCGTTGGCCGTTGCGCGGGCCGCGGCGAATTATCTCGAACTGCCCCTTTTCAAATATCTCGGCTCGTATCACGCATCTCTTTTACCCGTACCCATGGCAAATATCATCAACGGGGGCGCGCATGCCGATAATTCCGTGGATTTCCAGGAGTTCATGGTGATGCCGGTGGGTGCAACGTCGATCCGGGAAGCCGTTCGAACCATCTCCGAGATTTTTCATAATCTCAAGGCGGTACTCAAAGGCAAGGGATACAATACCTCTGTCGGTGACGAGGGCGGTTTTGCGCCGAATCTCAAGTCGAACGATGAAGCAATCGACGTGATTCTTGAAAGTATCGGCAAGGCGGGATACAAGGCGGGGGAGAATGTTTTCATCGCGCTCGATCCGGCGGCAAGCGAGTTCTACGACAAGGGCAAGAAAAAATATGTGTTCAAGAAATCCGATAAACGGGAACTCTCTTCACAGGAAATGGCCGATTACTGGGCATCCTGGGTCGACAAATATCCCATCATTTCGATAGAAGACGGGATGGCGGAAGACGACTGGGAAGGCTGGAAATATATGACGGATATACTCGGGAAAAAGATCCAGCTTGTCGGTGACGACATTTTCGTGACCAATACGAAGCGGCTTAAAACCGGTATCGAGAAGGGTATCGCGAACTCGATTCTTATCAAGGTGAATCAGATCGGCACGTTGACGGAAACCTTTGAAGCGGTTGAAATGGCCAAGAAAGCCGGCTACACCGCCGTAGTCTCCCACAGAAGCGGCGAAACCGAAGATTCCTTTATCGCTGATCTTGTCGTGGCCCTTGAAACGGGCCAGATCAAGACAGGATCGATGTCGAGGTCGGACAGAATCGCCAAATACAACCAGTTGATGAGAATCGAAGATATGCTCGAGGGGTATTCGACCTATGCGGGAAAGGATACCTTTTACTCGATCGGGAAATAATAACCGGACGACAGGCCGTGGTGTCCGGAAAGTCGAATGGTATCGGAATAGATCCGGTCTATGGTGATCGCGGGCAGTGATGTCTGCCCGCGGGGCAGTGATATCTGCCTTCGGGGCAGTGATATCTGCCGAAACGAGATCCTTTTTTCTGAAAAACGGCTTTCCGGGCGCCCCTTTTTTTTCACTTTTCATTGAAACCCTTGCTTGCGGGTCCAAAAATCATATAATTAAAAAATATAAAGGTTTTCGCTGATTGAAAGCCGGCCGATATGACCGGGGTGAACGGAATATATTTTCTCAGACTGTCCCGTTTTGTTCTATCCGGATGATCCGGCCTTGTTTCCTGTTTATTTTACTTCAGCTAACGGGAATATCAAAGATTGAGAAGGAGGTATTACATGAAATTCAGTGTTTTATCGGGATTAATACTGATACTGGCGGCTTCAGCCGTGTGCGGCGCTGTTCAGAAGGAAATTGAAGAGGGGGATGCGCTTCATGATTCTTTTCGCTACCAGGAGGAATACGATCTGCTTTCGATGGTTATCGGCAAGGCGGCGACGAATAAAGAAAAGGCGGAGATTTTCTGGCGGCTTTCGCGCGCCATTCTCTATCTTGGCGATGCCGCCGAAGACAGGGGCGAAGATAAAAAGGATATTCTTGCCTTTTTCGAGAAGGGAGAAGAATACGCGGAAAAAGCGATCGAAGCTGATCCGAACAGCCACTTCGCCTATTACTGGAAGTCGGCAAATATAGGCAGATGGGGACAGGTGAAGGGCATTATGGATTCCCTTTTCAAGGCGGATCCCATGAAAAAACTCCTTGTCAAGGCGATATCCATCGATGACGAACACGCCGATTCCTTTTTCGTACTCGGAGAACTCTATGACGAACTGCCGGGCTGGCCGATTTCTTTTGGAAATCCCGACTACGCCGTATCGCTTGGAAGAAAGGCTGTCTTTCTTCATGAGAAGGATCTTGCAGAGGGAAGGGAGAAGAAAAAAAAGCAGAGTTTTTATATAAAATGTGCGAAGCATTTATACAAGAGAAACTGGAGTGCGGACAAACGGAATAAAAACCGGGAAAAAAAGAAAAATAACTATGAAAAGGAATCGGATGTATTGAAGAAAAACTTCTATTTTGAGGGAACCCGCTCGCTTAAAAACATGACGGACAGGGAAGAAGCCCGATTCTTGATCGATACGGCGATCAGGGAACTCGAAGCGATCAAGAAGCGGGATAAAACGGAGAACGACGATCTGAAAGATGCAATCGAATTCCGTGACGGCTGGGGAAAATGAGGCGGCCGGTAATGCGAAAAGTACTTAGCTTCATTTTTACTTCCTTTATCCTGTGTTTTTTCCTTTTTTCATCATGTGCCGGGTATAAAGAACAGACAATCGAACGTGCCGTTCCCCCTCCCGATGCGCCCTACAGAAATCCCGGTAATCCGGTTTCCGAACGTATCGAAGATCTTCTTTCCAGAATGACCCTGGAAGAAAAAATCGGGCAGATGACCCAGATCGACAAGGATTATCTTGTATCGGAGAAAGATATCGCCGGTTATTGTCTGGGTTCGCTCTTGAGCGGGGGCGGTTCGCAGCCGAAAACAACCGACCCCGAAGCCTGGGCGGACATGTATGACAGGTATCAGCAGATGGCGCTCGAATCGAGGCTCAATATTCCGATTATATACGGCATCGATGCCATTCACGGAAACGCAAAGGTATGGGGCGCGGTAGTATTTCCCCATAATATAGGGATGGGGTGCATGAGGAATCCCGGACTGGTCGAAGAGGCCGCCCGGATTACCGCGGAAGAAGTGGCAGCCACCGGTATCGACTGGACCTTTTCTCCCTGTATCGCCGTCCCTCGGGACGAACGGTGGGGAAGAACCTATGAGGGATTCGGCGAAACAAGCGAACTCGCGGAAATCATGGGCGCCGCCGCGGTGGCCGGTTATCAGGGCGATTCCCTCCTCAGGCACGAAACCATCCTCGCGTGCGCGAAACATTATTGCGGCGACGGCGGGACGGAGAACGGAAAAGATCAGGGGGATACGGTTTGTGACGAGGCGGCCCTCAGAAAGATTCATCTTCCCGGCTACATAAAGGCGGTGGAGGGGGGTGTCGGTTCGATCATGGTATCCTTTTCGAGCTGGAACGGCGAGAAGCTGCACGGCCACACATACCTGCTCACCGATGTGCTGAAAGAGGAAATCGGTTTTTCCGGTATACTCGTCTCCGACTGGAAGGCGATCGAACAGCTTCCCGGTTCGTATTATGATAATGTGACTACCGCGGTTAACGCGGGACTCGACATGATTATGGTGCCCGACGATTACAGGCGGTTTATTTCCACGCTGAAAAACTCAGTCGAAAAAGGGGCGGTCGAACTGTCACGAATCGATGACGCGGTCGAACGTATTCTCAGGGTAAAGTTTGAACTCGGACTTTTCGAACATCCCCTCACAAAGAGGGAACTCCTCGAGTCCGTCGGTTCGGCGTCACACCGGGAGATTGCCCGGGAATGTGTCCGCCAATCGCTCGTCCTTCTCAAAAACTCGAGCGAAGTTTTGCCGTTGAAAAAGAACCTCCGGCATATCCATGTCGCGGGCCGGAACGCGGACGATCTCGGCGCTCAGTGCGGGGGCTGGACCATGGGGTGGCAGGGAAGAGGGGGGAATATAACGAAAGGGACGACGATTCTTCAGGCAGTCAGGGATACGGTATCGTCGGGAACAAAGGTGACCTATTCAAAAAACGGAAATGGCGCGGAGGGCGCCGATGTGGGAATCATCGTGATTGGCGAGGAGCCGTACGCGGAGTTCAAGGGTGACCGCAGCGATCTCGGTATAGCCGATGCGGACATCAAAGCCATTCGCGCCACGAAAGGCGCCGGAATTCCCGTTGTCGTTGTATTGATTTCCGGCAGACCGATGATCATTACACCGTCCCTTGAATCCTGGGACGCTTTCATCGCCGCCTGGCTCCCGGGTACCGAGGGGCAGGGTGTCGCTGACGTGATCTTCGGGGATTATAATCCCACGGGTAAGCTCTCCCATACCTGGCCCCGATCCATGGACCAGATTCCGATTAATGAAGGAGATACCGGGACCGACCCGCTTTTTCCGTATGGATTCGGATTGAGTTACCGATAAAGGCCCTCTTTCGTTTCTCGATGTTCTACGGGATAGTGATGGCGGGCGACGTGGATCGACGGTCTTTTACCTGTTTTCATTCCCTATTTGGGCGGCGATGGTGATTCTCGTCTCTTCCGGGGCGTATTCGCGCAGCTTGAACCTGGTGATAAGCTCGTATAATTCATTCACGACCATATTGTTTTTTTTCGAAATGTCCGTGACCTCGCGCACTTTCTCCTTTACCGTGATATTGCTCCGGATGAGGATCTCCACCGCGTCTTTCATGGTCAGGGAGTAATTCATGAGTTCGGCCATCCTGTTTTTAATCTCGTCGTTTAATCGCGATTGATTTTCGATGAACTCACCGAGCTCTTCCGTTATCTTGAGCAGTTGGGAAAATGAACTGTTGATGTCGTGTGCTCCCGCGGACTGCTGCGACATGGCGCTCGAAATCTCGGTCACAAGCTGTGTTGATTTCATCATTCCTTCCGTGATCTCGACAAGCGATCCCCCCGATTTCTGGGAAAGCGATACACCCGTCGTTATCATCCGGGTCATCTGTTCGATCGTGTCGAGGATTTCATTCGCACTCGTCGCCGAAAGTTCGGCAAGTTTTCTCACCTCATCCGCGACAACGGCGAATCCCTTGCCGAACTCTCCGGCATGGGCGGCTTCAATGGCGGCGTTCATGGCGAGAATATTCGTCTGGTCCGCGATCGTCCCGATCACCTCGATCGCGTCTTTCACCTTGTCGGAAAATCTGGCCACGTCATTGATCGCCTCGATGGTATCGGATACCGAATCATTGCCCTCTTCCGATGCCTCTTCGAGTTCCTTTGTAATCTTCATCGATTCCTCGGTAAGACGATAAACGGAGGTGATACTCTCCGTCATTTCCACGATCGACGCCGAATTTTCTTCCATCGATCCCATCTGTTCCGTTATCCTGTTTCCGATCATCTTTATCGACGAGAGGGTTTCGGTGAGTTTATCGTCCGTCGTCCGGGTCACCGAAAGCTGTTTGGAAATGGCGCCCTGCACATTGTCGATCTCCCCGATCATTCCGCTCACGACATTTCCCGCCTCACCGAGTGAGATATTGAGATCTTCCGTCGAACCCCGTACCCGGAAAATCGCGTCCCTGATGCGATTGAAGAGTTCGGAGAGTACTTCGATCAGCCTGTTGATATGGCCGGTCGTTCTCCCGATTTCGTCGTACCTGAGGATATGGAGGCGCGAACCAAGGTCGCTTTCCCCGGCGGAAAGTTCCCGGAGCCGGTCGTTGATCTCGTTGATCCGTGAATCGAACTCGCCGAACATGATCCATGAGGAGCCCAGCACGATAATGAACAACCCGATACCGGTGATAAGGGAAATCGTGGTAAAATCCGTGGTTTTATCGGTACGTAAATCCGGCCCGATTTTTTCAAAGATTTCCTGCTTTGAGGCGTTGCTTTCAAACAGCGCGGCAACCTCTCGTTTAAACGTGGTTTCCTCGTTGATCTTGTTGAACGCGGGGAGCGCGACAAAAGAAAAGATATAGATGATGATACTCGCGGTAAAGAGAAGAAGCCGCGCTTTCAGCCCGAGATCCCTTTCATTCGTGATCGAATAGATTTCGAGGAGTTTTTTGGGTTTGTTGAGGATGACTTCGACGATCGCGATCTCGACAAAGGCGCCGGTGATCGCCGTGATGATATTGGTGATCACATTGAAGAAAAAACACCGCATGCCGAAATCCGTACCGGCGAGCGGCAAATAGAGGACAAAGAGGAGGAGGATGACGCTTGTCGTATAGCAGGCAATGTTGATTGTAAAAAGCCCGATGGTGACCCGTCGGGATATACGTTTTGCCTTTTTGAAAAGTTCGGGCTCAACCGGTTCGCCTTTAGCGGCCAGGTTGTAGAAGTCCTGGAAGGGTTTCAGAATGGAGTAAAACAGGACAAATCCGATTATTGCAAAAGAGATCATGAAGATTGTGCCGATAAACTGGTAACTTGTATCAACGTCTTTTGGCAGGCCGATAAGGAATTCGCCGAGCCGTGTTTTGAATACGGCAAAAATCAGCGTTACGGTAATACCAACCGCAAGACATTGCAGTCTCACCTTGTTTCTGGATATATAATTTTCTTTCATAGACGTTACTCCCGCTCCTGCTGTAAAGCCGGCTTAATCAAATGAAAATAGGTCTTCTCCTTAAACTATAATCGTTATCCGTAATAATTCAATAAGCAACGTTTTTTTTTTCGAATCGATGAGCGGAAAACCTTCATGGAGGCGTTATATGAGGTTCTGCGGATTACGGGAAGGGATGATTTCTTAAAATAGACGTATCGGGCGTGTTTTTAAAAAAAGGAGGCGTCCGGTTGTATCGCGTCGATATTTAAAAATCGCTTACAGTTCGGTGACGATCTGTTTCAGGGGATGTCTTCCCCGGTTCGGGGGATCATCCAGCGAATAGCCGAATGGGATGATGGCAACGGGCCGGTAGTGTTCCCGCTCGATACCGACCGCCTCGTAGAGGGCGTCTTCCGAAAAAGCGCCGATCCAGCAGCTTCCGATTCCCTGCGCCCTCGCGGCGAGAAGCATATGTTCGATCGCGGCGGCCGTATCCTGAATGGCGTAGAGTTCGATCCCCCGCTTGCCGTATCCGTTTGTCGCGCGTTTTTTATTAATAGCTGCAATAACGACAAGTGGCGCCTGAACGATAAAGTGCTGTCCGAATGCCGCTTCGGCGATTTTCTGCTTTTTTTGCAGGTCTTTGACGATAAAAAAGTGCCATGTCTGATTGTTTCCCGCACTCGGAGCGAGTCTTGCCGCTTCGAGGATAAGCTGTTCCTTCACATGAGGAATATGCCGATCCGCCTCGAAATTTCGTGTACTTTTTCTTTCTCGCATGAGTTCCAAAAGACTTCTGATATCCATAGTTGCCCCTTTACAAAGTAACCTTCTTTAACAACGTAAAAAAATCAGGGAAGGTAATCCCGACCGATTCCGTGGTATCGACTGTCGTTTTACCTTCCGCGCCCAATCCTGCAATTGTCAATGCCATGACGATACGGTGGTCCGAATGGCCGCAAACGGATGCTCCCTTTAATGGGCTTTTTTGTATAATGAGTCCGTCCGGACGTTCTTCGACGGAAGCGCCCATTTTTTTCAATTCTCCGTACATGACGCTTATCCTGTCCGTTTCCTTGAGCCGGGCCTGTTCTACATTATAAAGCCGCGTCGTCCCTTCGGCGAAGCACGCGGTCACCGAAAGGGCCGGCAATGAATCCGGAATACTGTTTAAATCAAACTCTCCGCCTTTAAGCGCCCCCCCTTCGATAACAAGGCTTTTTTCATGACGGCTGACCCGGCAACCCATCTGTTGTAGTATTTCCACGACCTGCTTGTCTCCCTGGGAATCATCCATGTCCAGCCCTAAAAGCGTCAGCTTCGAACCGGTGATTGCCGCGGCACAGAGGAAAAAAGTGGCGGACGAGAAATCGGCGGGGATAATTTTTTTAAAAGGCTTATAGTGCTGTCCTCCCTTTATAAAGACCTTTTTATAGTTTTCATGAGAAAAGACGATACCCTGTTCCTTGAGCCAGTTCATGGTCATTGTCACATACGGTACTTCATTCAGTTGCGTGACATCGATCTCCGTATCTCCCTCCGCAAGCGGACAGTTGATGAGAAGACTGGTCAGATATTGGGATGTCGGGCATTGGATCGAGGTTTTTCCTCCGTTGAGGACCCCTTTGACGGCGATCGGGGCGCAGCCGTTACCGCGTGTGGAGAAGGCCATCGCGCCGCAATCCCCGAGTGAGGCAAGCAACGGGGTTGCCGGCCTCGATCGTATTTGACCGTCTCCGGTAAATATCGTCCATCCGTCACAGAGCGCGGCCATCCCGAGCGCGATGTACAGGGTGGTTCCCGAATTCCTCACATCGACGACATTATCCGGTGTCGCAAGGGCGCGGCCCCTGCCGCGGACGATCCATTCGGTCTCACGAAGGTCGATGCCGGCACCAAAAAGCCTGCATGCCTCGACGCACGCCCGCGTGTCTCCCGAATCAAGAGGGGACTGAATAACGGAAGTTCCATCTGCCATAGTTGCGATGACAAGCGCCCGAATGGTATGGGATTTTGAAGCGGGAATGATCAGTTCACCTGCGAGTTTTGCTTTTTCTACCGTAATGTTCATAAATTCCGTTACTCTTTATGGATGAATATACAAAAAGATTCAAAGAGAGTCAAATTGTAATTTTTTCATGCAGATTGATTTACTTTGTACCGCCATACTGGTATATTGAAACCGATGACGATACCAATGGCCGTAAAGCCCGCGGGGAAACACTGATATGCATCTGAAAAAGATTACCCTCAATGCCGGACAATATCCGACGCACCGGCATTTTCCTTTCAATCTCGAGATTCTCAATAAAACGGGGTCAATCGATTTCACGACACCGGTGACGTTTTTTGTCGGGGAAAACGGTACCGGGAAGTCGACGCTTCTGGAGGCGATCACCTACCGTTGCGGAATCTATATTTGGCGGGGCGTTGAAAGGGCGCGGTGTACGAACAATCCCTATGAACAGATGCTTTACCGTTATGTGGAGCATGAATGGTCGGACGGGCCGGTCCCCGGTTCCTTTTTTGCGTCGAGCATTTTCAACAATTTCGCCCGTATTCTGGATGAATGGGCTTCCTCCGATCCGGGCGTCCTTGATTATTTCGGCGGGGAATCACTTCTCACCAAATCTCACGGGCAATCGTTTATGGCATTTTTCCGGTCGCGATACACGGTGAAGGGGTTATATCTGCTCGATGAACCGGAAACGGCCCTTTCACCGAGATCCCAACTCTCGCTTCTTGATATTCTCTGTAAAATGACCGACCACGGGCACGCTCAATTTATCATCGCAACTCACTCCCCCATCCTTTTAGCGTGCAAAGGCGCCACAATTTACAGTTTCGACCGCATTCCCGTAAAACAGATCGCATATGAAGAAACGGATCATTTCAGGGTTTACAAGGAGTTTATGGCGGATCCTAAAAAGATGCTGGAAGATTGACCTGCCCTGTTCGGCCTGGAAAAGGTTGCTTTCGCAATGCTACGGTCGCTATATCCGTATCCGGTATCGATACTTGGTTGAAGGTGCCGAACAGTTCCCGGGTACAATCTTGCTGATAAGGAAAAGCCGGCATACTCAGAGGATTTTCGATAAAAATTCCGCAGAAAATCTGGTTACCCTGTTTTTCCCCTTTTCCTTTGAATAGTAGAGTGCCTTGTCCGCATATTCGAAAAGGGTACGGTCTGATCTATCCGTATCATCGGGAAAAACCGCAATACCGCCGCTTATTGTCAATTTCTGCCTGAACTTCTGCTGTTCGACGGTTTCCCTTATTTTTTCAGAACGAAAATAGGCGCCTTCGCTTCCTGTCTGCGGAAGAATGATGGCAAACTCTTCGCCGCCGTAACGGCAGGGGATATCCGTAATCCGCACTGATTCCAGGATGATTTGTGAAATTTTCTGCAGTACGTGATTCCCTTCGATATGACCGAACTTGTCGTTGTATATTTTAAAATCGTCGATATCCATGATAACGAGACTGAACGGGTGATCGTATCGCCTGGCTCTGGAAAACTCCTTTTCGAGTTCGTTTTCATAATGTCTGAAATTAAAAAGTCCCGTTAATTCGTCTTTTACGATTAATTGATTGAGGTTTCGAAATATCTTGTCCTCGATGATCCGCGGTTCGGAAGCCTGGGTGATGGAATTGATGTTTCTGATAAGATAATCGAGGAATGAAACTCTGAAGTCAAATGACGTATTCATCGCGGCTTCGAGCCTCATCTTGTTCTTTACGACATTTTCCAGAAAGTCTTTTGCCCGTTTGTTGTCGATCTCCAACTGGGAATACTCGAAGAAAATTTTTGAATAGATCATCCCCTCATTGATCTTGATAAACTCCTCGAATTCCTTTTTTTCCTGCCGTGAAATATGATCTTCTTTTTTCTCGAGGAAATAGCGGACGAGTTTATTATACTGTCGCATGGTCATAACTTACTTATATCAAAAAAAAAATGTTTGTAAAACATCTTTTATATCAATTATAGTTAAAGTATACAGCCGTTTTTTTGGTTGTCGTTCGATCGTGAGATATCCCGATCGGAAAAGGTAACATGAAACGTCCTGAGAGAACGGTTATTGTTCGCTTTAACGTCTATAAATGAATGAAATATGGCGAAAAACGACAAGAATAGGTTGACAATAAGGATACTCGTCGATTGGGTTGTCAGCCCATATCAGAATACGATCCTGCGCGGTGTTGCGGATTGTGCCTTGAGAAACGACGTCAATCTCATCTGTTATCACGGAGGAAGTATCCATTCCAGCCGCAAATATGAGGAAATACGGAATATCCTGTACGACCTGGCATACAGCGATATACTCGACGGCCTTATTATCCTTGCCGCTCCCATTTCCCGTTATGTCGACAACGGAACCATAGGGAGATTTTGCGAACGGTTCCGCCCCATACCCCTTATAACGATTTCACATGTGCTGGATTCCCTGCCTTCTCTCAGTGTCGATAATGAAAGCGGCATGAGGGACCTGGTGAATCACCTTGTCGACGTTCATCATTACAAACACTTCGCGTTTATCAAGGGAGCGGAGCATATCCCGGATGCGAACGAACGTTTTGAATGTTTTCGCAATCTACTGAAGGAAAAGGGTATACGGCTTCAGGAATCGATGATCGTGAACGGTGATTTCACCTCCTCTTCCGGAATCAGGGCGGTGGATTATCTATTCAACGATACGAATCACAAGTTCGACGTTATTGTTGCGGCAAACGATAATATGGCTTTCGGTGTTCTGGATGCACTGACGGCACGGGGAATACGGGTCCCGGATGAGATGGCGGTGACGGGTTTCGATAATCTCAATCTGTCCAGATATTGCAGCCCCCCGCTTACCACGGTAAAGCAGCCGCTCTATGAACAGGGATGGACCGCTGTCGAATTATTGATCGGACATATGAAAGGCGGAGAGCTTTCGGGCAGAATGGTTGTTCCGTCCTCGCTGATCGTGCGGGAATCGTGCGGCTGTGTCACCGCTTCGTTTCCCGCATATTCGCAAAAGGGAAAAGAGGGAAAGGAAAAAGGCAATAAAACGATCGAGCGAAAGCGGGAAATTATCGATGCAGTCATCGAAAAGACCGAAGGACTGTTTAAACGACGGTTCTCGATCGACGAAAAAGGACTTCTGAAAGACATTTGTCTGGATTTTCTGGAAAGCATAAAATCCTGTGACATCGACGGGTTTATGCGAAAGTTCGATTTAATGATCAAAAACATACAGATTCTCGGGGGCGACATTTTCGTATTGCAGCAGCTTGTCGACGGACTTAAAGACAAGCTGCTTAAGGTACTCAACCACCATGAATCGCTTTTATGTACGGAGGAATTGGGCTACAGGGCGTATGTCCTGGTCTCTGAAAGAATGCTTCAGGAGGAAAAATACCGGCACAGCGGATTGCTTGTTGAAAACCAGCGATTCAACTCGCTTCGTGAGGATTTGCATATGATGCTGGAAAAGGAAAAGCAGATTGAAGAGCTTAAAAAAAGATTACCCGAACTCGGTATCAGTGAGTGTTATCTTTCTTTTTTTTCCGACCGGCAAAACCTTATAGAAGGCGAAGCCCGTCTTCTTCTTGCATATGATGAAAAAGGCCCTGTGTTAACGGTCGAGAAAGAGAAACCGTTTCCGGCCAAAAAGCTCGTGCCCGAAACCATGCCGTTCTGGGGTAAAAGGTTTGCCGTGATTGTCGAAGTCCTCAATGAAATCGGGTTTATCGTTTATGAACTCAATATAGAGATGGCGCAGATTTACGGATTTCTGAGTGACAATATCAGCAGTGCTTTGCAGACATCATTGCTCGTTAATGAGGTCGAGAATCAGAAAAACAACCTGAGCGAGCATCTCATAAAATTACGAAAAGCCATGAGCGGATTCATCCAGACCATGGCCCAAACCGTTGAAGTGAGGGATCCTTACACATTCGGCCATTTACACAAGGTTTCCGATCTTGCCAGAACGATTGCCCAGGAATTGAAACTCGATTCAAACAAAGTGGAATCGATACGAATGGCGGGTCTTGTCCACGACCTGGGGAAAATATATGTTCCATCGGAAGTGCTTAACCGGCCGGGAAAACTCGATGATATCGAGTTCATGATGATCAAGAAGCATCCGCAGGTCGGTTACGATATATTGAAGACAATCGATTTTCCATGGCCGATCGCGGATATCGTGTACGAACATCATGAAAAACTCGACGGTTCGGGATATCCGAGGGGACTGAAGGGCGATGAAATCTCCATAGAAGCGCGGATAATGACTGTCGCGGATGTGGTCGAAGCCATGTCGTCCCACCGGCCGTATCGGGAAGCCCTGGGGATTGACGCCGCCCTCGATGAGATAGACCGGTTCAAAGGAATTCTCTACGATCCGGACGTCGTCGATGCCTGTATACGGTTGTTCAGGGAGAAGGGATATACCTGGACGACCTAGCCGGCAACCGCGCCATATCAGGTGCGTCCGGCGTTATACCGGCGGAAGAGAGACAACTCACCCCCGGCTTTTCCTTTTTTCCATCTTCTTTATAAACGACCTTCGTTCGCAATAGGGGAGTTTTCCCCGATTTTTATGGTATGTGATACATTCCTCACACCGGCCATGACGCGGGCATTTTTTTTTCGGGCACGGGCATGCCTGGAGACCGTATGGGTACTTCACCCTTTTTGCTTCTGCCTGTCCGCGAGAAGCCGGCCGCCGACGCCGACATTCTCCGGAGCGTTCTCCTTTATGATGACAACGAAGGCGTCGCGGTGCAGTCCGTACGCCTTTTCCAATGCATCGGTCACCTCAACAACAAGGCGGCGTTTTGTCTCGGTATCGGAAATCTCAGGGCCGTCAATCGTTACGTTTGGCATTTTGGTCACTCCTTTGATATTGTCTTTATCGATCACCGGGATATACAGAATCGGTCTATTCATATTGTCGCTAAAACCGTAATGTGTCAATCGTCTGATAACGGCACCGGATATAACGTCTTCTTTGTATACAGTCCGTGCGGGGAAACCTTGACTAAAACGATTCATCCGTGTCTGTCCCGGACGGGCCGGCTGGTGCCGGGCTTTCTTCTTATTTGTGCGCGACAGCACACATCCCTCAATAAACGGCAAGCTTGACTCATTTATTTCGACATACTATCATCGTTAGTGTTTTGAAAGGGGAAAAGAGACTCATTCCGGATGATGAAGCGTATAGGGAATATCTGGTTGAGGAACATATCGATTTGTTTATGGAATAATTACGGAACGTGCGCCGTCAGACGAATGCGTTTTATTGATTAATATCGGCAAATCACCTCCTTCGAAGCTGACATTTTTATTGAGTTATATGGAGAATCGAGCAATGAAGACACAGCTTTTTTATTTTTCGGGGACCGGCAATTCGTTATATGTTGCACGGGAATTGGAGAAGATGATTCCACGTTCCGTCCTCGTCCCCATGGTCGGGGCGCTTGATGCCGGATGTCCCGGCACGGAAGCGCCGAACGTCGGTTTTGTTTTTCCCTGTCACGGTATGACGATCCCGTCTGTGGTACGGGAATTCCTGAAAAAGACGGATATGACATCCTCCTCATATTTTTTCGCGATCGCCACGCGGGGCGGGTCGATTTTCCGGGGGTTTCCGCTTATCGATACGTTACTGAAAAAACAGGGAAAACGCCTCAAAGCGCGGTTTGTAATAACCATGGGGATGAACGACCCGAAATTGAGCGCATTTACCGTACCGGCCGGGGAGGAATTAGCAGCGTTCGAATCATCCGTCCGCCGGAAATCAAAGGAGGTTGCCGAAATCGTTCTGCATAAAAAAGATCATGCGGAAGACTCAGGCGGCGTTAAGATCACCGGTTGCGCGCCCCTCAACTTTTTCCTCGACCGTCTGATTCCCTTTATGGTGCATTTTTTATCGGCGAAGGTGAAAAAATATTTTTATGCCGATTCGAAATGCGACGGCTGCGGGATCTGCGCAAAGGTATGCCCGTCTCAAAAGATCGTCATGCGGGACGGGAAGCCGGTGTGGCAAAAGCGTATCGGCTGTTATGTCTGTTACGCCTGCCTCAATTTCTGTCCGCGGGAAGCGGTGCAGATTTATTCGAAAGTGTGGATGAAATCCTATACGCAGGAAAAGGGGCGTTATCCGCACCCGTACGCATCGGTGAACGACATCGCGAAACAGAGAAAAATGTAACGACAAGGATATATCGATATGATTCCTCCATCGAAGGAAAACAGATGTGTAAAAAAGGAAGGCCCTGAGGACTCCTCCGGGCCTTCCTGTGTCATCCCGTCACGGTGACGGTGGAAACGGCATTGTCGGGTTGGCGGGGCGTGAGCCTTCGGGGGGGGGCGTGGCGGACGGTGAAAGGAGATACGACGCGACTTTCTGGCGGCGCGAAGTTATGTGATTGAGAAGCTCCGTCAGCGCCTGATCGAACTCCGATGCCCCGTTCGTCAGGTAGGTATATCCGTTTCTTTCCCCTTCCGCTCCGACGACATAGGGTCTGATAAGATTGTGCAGCCGGTTGATTTTGTTCTTTACCGCCGTTTCATTGAAACAGCCGTCCAGCGCGGCCGCCATTTCCTGGTGGTAGAGATCGCGGTAAACCTGATCGTCCATCAGAAAAGTAATCAGCGGCCAGTTGGTCGAAACCTCGTCGAGTGAAAGACTGGGGATCGGGATGTTTATATTAAACGGGTTGCTTTCCGAAAGTGAAAGGTTGAAGTCCCACGGAATCCATTTGAGCCGTCCGTTGTCGTCGAGGTCCTGATAGAGGTAATAATTTTTCGTGACCCATCCGTATGTATCCCAATTGACGATCGACGTATTGACGGCGAGCCATCTCATAAATAAGTGCGTGTCGAATGTCGCTTCGAGCCCGGCCCGCCATGACGCCGCATTGTTCCGCGGGGCGTTGAGAGAATCGATCATCGACCGGATGTCGCTGAAATCGGCCTCATCCTCATTCGTTTTCTTCGTGAATGCGGTTTCCGTGAATGTTCTGAAGTCCCCGCCCTGCCCGTCGGATTTGTAGAGATTACCGTCGGGGTTCGTGAACTGCGTCTCGAGGAGGAGGTCGGACGGGTCCTCGAACATCGTATAGAGTCCCCAATAATTGAGTCCGCTGCCGGTGTCGACGTAGATCCGCCAGTACGAACCGCGCGCGGTCGGGGTTCCGCCGTCGCGGAGAATATCCGCGCAGACCTTGTCGCGCAGTAATGACGAATCGAACCAGTTGTTGGAAACGAGAAGCTCCTTGAATCCGTAGAACCGCTGGTCGTCTATTTCCGGATAATCGTCCTCCAGTTTGTCGAAATTTATATGGAAGGGATACTTGTGTTTTCCTTCCTGTTTTGGTATGAACAGCGTGGACTGTCCCTTGTAACGGACGCCGACATGCCACCAGGTGAGTCCGTTGAAATTGATCGTGGCGGGCACATACACCGGATTTTCCGTGCTCATGATGTTGAGCGTGTCCAGGTTTCTTTCCATGGTCTCGAAATCGGCGGGGCTTATCGTGATATCCATCCTGTTCACGCTGTCTTCCGGGAATACCGTTTCGTAATCCCCGTCCGCGCTTTTATGATGGGTGTCCTCCGTCCAGCCCGCGGGCCTCCCCACCATGACGCGGTTCTTTTTGTCGTCCGAAAGGCCGCTGTCGTCGGTGACCGTGAGTACGACATTGTAGTCGTCGATTTCGATGAAGGCGTGCGAGACCCTCACCCCGTCGGCCTCCGTACCGTCTTTGAAATCCCAATGGTAGGAAACGATCGTACCGTCGGGGTCAGACGAGCCGGATCCGTCGAATTGGACGATTTCGTTCAATCCGGGGGTGACATTCGAGATAGTGAATGAGGCTTTCGGCTCGCTTCCGCCGGACGGCGGTTCCGTCGGGCCGCCTGCGGGAAACTCGGTGATGAGTCCCACGTAGTACCTGGCGATAAGCAGGGCGTCGACGATATTGATAGTGCCGTTTCCGTCGACGTCCGCGTATGCCGGATTGAATCCCGCCGGATTGAGCCCGACATAATACTGAGCGACGATTAAAGCATCAACGATATTGATCGTTCCGCTGCCGTCCACGTCTCCCAGCATCTGGGCATATGAGGTCAATCCGCATAAAAAAAACAAAAAGAAAAAGAGTGGTGCTGTTTTTGTTATCTTTTTTTTTGTTAACAGGCTTGATTTCAATTTCCTATTCTCCTCTCGTGAATTTTCTCAATTATACATTGCCTTTGTTCATTGTGCAATCATGGACACACAATGTACACATTTGCCGTGTATGGTTGTATTTTCTTGCGCCGGGTGGTTTCCGCCGTATCCGGACAATTTATGTATCACGTTCGCACGGATTCGGATGCCGGCATATCCCCCTAAAACCGCGCCAATGATCGTTTGCATTCGGCATTCGCTTGAATTATAATCCGTGTATAACGGTTTGATGTGAAAAAAAGGAGTCGAGTGGTTTTGGTCAAAGGAGCACCGCATCATTTTTTGAAAACTGTTTCCAATCCGGCCGCCCTTTTTTCCGTGAAAGGTATCCTTGTAACAATGAATGAGGGGTTCAAGGCCCTGTTCGGTGTCACGGATCCGGCACTTCTGGAAAATAACTTTAACATTCTTAAGGATGCCCCCTGGAAAAACGAGACCGAAATCACGGAAAAGCTGAAACGTTTGTTTCGCGGAGAGACAGTCTGTGTCCGCCGGGTTAAGACCCCCCTGTCCGTGTGTGACAAACGGTTCGGCCTGAAAAAAACGGACGACATTGTTCTTTCGATAACCGCGTTTCCCGTTCTCCCCGAAAAGGGAGGAATATCATATGTCGTTTTTGTTTTTAACGATATAAGCGACATACATGAAAAACAGACACTTATTGAAGAGAGCGAGAAACGCTACAGGTCCCTGATGGAAGCCCTGCCGGACTTGTTGTTCTGTGTGGCGCCCGACCAGACGGTACTTTTTGTCAATAATTATTCTGCGAAAATGTTCAGTGCCACACCGGAACAGATTCTCGGGAAAAAACTTTCCGAACTCTTTTCCCCGCAAGTATTCGAACGGATGTGGGAGCGAATCGAAACGGTGTTCAGGACCGGAGAGGGGCTGCATACCGAAAACCGGTCGGATTTTTTGGGGACGTTTGTCTGGCTGGACACATGGCTCGTTCCTCTCTTCGACAAACAGGGGAAGACCTACGCGATTATGGGTGTGTCCCGCGATATTACGGAAAAGGTGCAATACCGTGACGAATTGGAAAAAACCCGCAATCTTGAATCGCTTGGTATCCTCGCTGGGGGAATTGCCCATGATTTCAATAATATTCTCGCTGCGATCCAGTGCAATCTGTCCCTCCTTCTCCGGGAATGCGCTTCCTGCAGTGAAAAGTATCCGCTTTTGGAACAGACCTGTAAAGCGGCGGAGGGGGCAAAGCGCCTGACCGAGCAATTACTCACCTTTTCAAAAGGCGGCGCGCCGGTCAAGGAGGAGTCACCGATCGGTGAACTCATCAAGGATTCGACCGGTTTTGTCGCGCATGGCTCGAACGTCCGGTTCGAATATAACATCGAAGATGATATCTGGCCGTGTGAGGTCGATGCCGGACAGATCAGTCAGGTATTGCAAAATCTGGCGATCAACGCTCTCCAGGCCATGCCCGGCGGCGGCGTGGTGTCGGTAAGCGCCAAAAATGCCGTTTTAGAAAACGGCCATCCGTCAGGGAAAAAGGGCCGTTTTTTATGTGTTTCATTGCGCGATCGGGGGACAGGTATTCCCGAGGAATATCTCGAAAAGGTTTTTATTCCCTTTTTTACGACGAAAACGACCGGGAACGGACTGGGGCTTTCCATCTGTTATTCCATAATCAAGCGGCACGGCGGATTTATCAGTCTGGAATCGAAAGAGGGGGAAGGAACGACGGTTCATTTTTTTCTGCCCGCCGGCGTCGGGAGTGTCCCGGAAAAAAAGGAAGAACTCGATGCGTCTGCCGGTATCGAAAAAAAAGGAAAACGAATTCTCGTGATCGATGATGAAGCAATGGTCCGTATGGCAATGGAAAACAGCCTGGGTTATCTGGGATGTGAACCGGTCGTTGCGCGTAACGGCGATGAAGGGATTGCGCTTTTTCAGGCATACCGTGAAAAAGAGAAGCCGTTTCACGCGGTAATTCTGGATTTGACCATACCGGGAAGCGGGGGCGGCAGTACCATTATCGGGGAGTTGAAAAAAATCGATCCGGAAATCAACGCAATCGTGACAAGCGGTTTTTCAAACAGCCCCGTCCTGGCTTCTCCGGGCTCCTATGGGTTCAAGGCGGTACTCAGGAAACCGTTTACCATCAAAGAGTTGGAAATGGCGCTTGATAAAGTGTTGTGTCGATAGGGGTTCCCGCTTTTCTCCGTCATTGATCTTCTTCGAGCCGGATATCCGCGATCCAGACGCTTTTATCGTCAAGCCCCACATTGAACTCATATCGCGCTTCGAGGTCCGTTTTATAGGACATCACAAAGGTAAATGAATAATCCTTCCATTCGTCTTCGAGTTCGATCCGTTCGATATTCGAATAAGCCACCCAGCTGTTGTCCTCATCCCCGTTTATTTTTACCTGTATCGGCCGGGCGCCGGAAGACTTCGCACTGAAACGCGCCCTGTAGGTATGGCCTTTGACAAGCGGAACACGCTGGATTAGCTGAATCGAATATGGTTGATTGCCGGCCTTATCGATATCGATCCGCGCAACATTGCGGCTGCCGTCCTTTTCTATTGAGAGTCTGCCGTCCCCGCCAAACTCCGGAAGGTGGAGAAAAAACCAGTATGCGGTTCCGGGGAGTCCCGCGTTGTCCCGTATATCCGGATCATCGAGTGTGAACGTGTTGTTGTAGACCTCATTGCCGTCTTCGAGCGGGGGGCGGGCGGCGGCGGGCCGCGGCTCCGGGGGGATCTCGTCCGGCGGTTTCGGATGCACTGGATATGCGCCGCCTTTTAGTTCGTAGACGCGGACGTGGTCGACCTGCATGACGGCGGGGAAGGGGGTCGATTCATCGGGATTACCGTCAAATGTGCCGCCCACCGCCATGTTCATGATAATGTAGAATTTCCTGTTGAATGGCGCGGGGTAGGTTCCCCGTTTTGTAAACCACCGGTTTTGGGTGAGAATGAGTTTATCGTCCACATACCACCTCATTTCACCCGGTTCCCATTCAAGTGCGTAGGTATGAAAGTCCGTCGTCGAACCGCCGTCGGGAAACACGTAGGTATCGCCCGCGAATTTATTATCCGGCCATTCCGCACCGAAATGGAGTACCGCGGAAGTACGTGACGTATCGCTTCCGTGGCCTTCGAAAATATCGATTTCACCGGAAGCGGCCCAGCCGCCGTACTGATTCGTTTCGGGCATCATCCAGAGGGCCGGCCATAACCCCTTTCCTTTGGGAAAACGCGCGCGAAACTCGAACTTTCCGTACACTTTGCCGAACAGCCCTTTTGTCGTCAGTTTTGACGATGTATAGGAAAAGCTCTCCTCCTTTGCTCCCGCTTTCCCCGTAACACGTTCCTTTATGGCCCGTATGGTGAGCAGCCCGTTTTCAACGGATACATTTTGCGGATTATCCGTATAATACTGGAGTTCCGCGTTTCCCCATCCGGCGACCCATTCATCGCCCGACCAGAAACCGTTCCCGGTATCGAATGTCCATTTTTTCCTGTCGATTTTGTTGCCGTCAAACTCGTCGTTCCAGACAAGTTGCCAGGGACTTCCGGTTTCAGGCGGTCCGGACGTTACACAGCCTGATATCGGCAAAAAAATGATAAATCCCGCAAGCAGGATATTTTTCATAGATCCTCCTCAACTATATGGAAGGGATGATGAAATAATAATATATCGATACCGCCCGTCATCCTGCTTTCAGTATACCATTGGCGGTATATCAGGTACAGCAGGATTCTTGTTTTAAAAGCGGTGATTTATTGCTGACAGCCGATTATGTACAAGCGGCCGGATTGACTTAATGCGGACGAAAGGGTATCCTTTTTTTATACATATATCATGAATGTTCAGTGTGATTTATGTCCAAAAGCCTGTATTATCCCTCCCGGACGGCGGGGTGAATGCAGAATCCGCGTTAACAGAGACGGGAAGCTTTGCGCCGTAACCTACGGATACCCGTGTGCGGTTCATAAAGACCCGATTGAGAAAAAACCGATTTTTCACATGCTTCCCGGTTCATGGATATTCTCACTCGCAACCGCTGGCTGCAATCTGCATTGTAAAAACTGTCAAAACTGGGAGATTTCCCAGGCCGATCCCGAGGATGTTCCCGCCTATCATCTTCCTCCCGAATCGATCCCGGCGATAGCGCGCCGTGACGGATGTGCGTCCGTCGCCTACACCTATACGGATCCTGTTGTCTTTTACGAATATACACTGCAAGGCAGCGTTCTTGCGCACGAGGCGGGGCTTTATAACGTTCTCGTGACGGCGGGCTATATCAACGAGGCTCCCCTTGACCATCTTCTCCCCTATATCGATGCGGCAAACATCGACCTGAAAGCCTTATCCGATTCCTTTTACCGGGAGATCTGCGATGCAACCCTGAAACCGGTCCTCAACACCCTCATCCGGGCGAAACAGGCGGGGGTTCTCGTCGAGGTGACAAACCTTGTGATTCCCACACTCAACGACAGTGACGAGGATATACGCGGTCTTTGCCGCTGGATTGCAGGCTATATGGGAAGGGAAACCCCCCTTCATTTTTCACGGTTTTTCCCCCACTACCGGCTTCGTCATCTTCCGCCCACACCGCTCGATACGCTGGAACGCGCCCGCGGGATTGCCCGGGAAAACGGCCTTTATCATGTGTATATCGGAAACATACTCGCCCCCGACGCGGAAAATACCCGATGTCACAAGTGCGGCGGACTGCTTGTGGGCCGGAGGGGGTATGTCATTCTGGAAAACAATATCACGCAGGGTCAATGTCCCTGGTGCGGGGAGGAGGTTTACGGAATATGGGAATAGGAAGACGGTCTGTGATAAAAATTCTTGCATCAGCCATTATGGCGGTTTCAATGCCGGGGTTGCGGCTGCGGGGGAAAAGACACCTCCTTTGGGGGCCGGAAGGAGAAGCGACTCTTTTACCGTATCCGGGAAGGATCATCGTACTGAGAAAACGCAGTATTCGGCGCCGGGCTCCCTGGGCGGGATAATATTGAGAGTGAGGAAAGGAAAATGAATCGTATAATGAGAAAATTAAGACGCAATTATAATGTACGGATCGGGTTTTTTATTGTCGCCGGTATGATTTCGATATTACACCTTGTATCGTGCGGCGGGGAAAAGACTAAAGACGGCGTGAGTGTGTCACCGCGTATGCCGGACGGCGAGGCAAATGTGCTTGTTTCCAGGCTGGCCGGCACCTGGTATAATGAAAGAAGCGCGCAGCTTGAAACCGGGATCCGGGCCTTTTTTGAAATGGTTCCCCGCGGCGGCTACCGTCATGTGAGCGGGCTTATTCTTCCCCATGCGGGGTATGCCTATTCGGGCAAGGTGGCGGCCATTGGCGTGAAACAGATCGAAGGAAAACAATTTCACCGTGTCGTCATTCTCGGGCCTTCGCACAGATACCCCATGGAAAACAATGTGAGTGTTCCCCCGTTTACCCATTACAGAACGCCCCTGGGCGACATTCCTTTGGATAGAGAGTTCATCGAACGGCTTAAAACATCGGTTTTTGTCAAAAGTATCAGAAAGGTACATGAATACGAACACAGTATACAGATTCAGCTTCCGTTTCTCCAGGTCGCGATCGGCGAGTTTCTCCTGGTACCGGTCATTGTGGGCCGTTTGAATGCCTATACGGCGGATACCATTGCCGCGCTTCTGCTTTCACTTGTCGATGAGGAGACACTTGTCGCGGTGAGTTCGGATTTCATTCACTTCGGTCCGAATTACGGATATCTCCCTTTTACCGACGATGTCGAACGAAATATCGAAAAGCTCGATATGGAAGCCTGTGATTATATTCTCAGAAAGGACCCGGCGGGATTTCGTTCTTTTTGCGAGCGTACCGGCGCGACGATATGCGGGAGAGACGCGATAGAAATACTCCTTTCAATGTGCGGACCTGAGACCGAGCCGCTTCTCCTGGATTATGAAACGTCGGGGAAAATAACAGGGGATATGACGAACTCGGTGAGTTACGCTAGCTTTGTCATTACCGGCGGGTGGAAGAAGCCCGAGAATGTTCCGTCCGAACCGATATCCGGGGTCCTTTCGGAAATCGAACAGGGGGATCTCCTGCTTCTTGCGCGCAAGACCCTCGAGTATTACATGGAATACAAAGAAATGCCCGAACCGGAAGGGCTGGGAATCGGGATAAGTCCGGCCATGGAAGCCATACGGGGCGCCTTTGTCACCTTAAGCAAAGACGGCCGGCTTAAGGGGTGTATCGGCGATGTTTTTCCGCTTTCACCGCTGTATAAGGTGGTGATGAAACACGCCGTGAACGCCGCCGTGCATGACACCCGGTTTCAACCCGTTACGAAGGACGAAGTGGGGGAACTGGAAATCGAAATATCGGTGCTCACCATGCCGCAGCCCGTTGACTCATACAAGGAAATAGTGATCGGCAGGCAAGGGATTGTTCTTTCGAAGATGGATCGTTCGGCGGTATTCCTTCCGCAGGTCGCACCCCAGCAGGGGTGGGGGCTGGAAGAGACACTTGCCAATCTTGCCTTGAAAGCGGGGCTTCCCGGCGATTCGTGGAAGGACGGGTGCGAGTTTTTCGTATTTGAAGCCGACGTATTCAAGGAGGGACATGACCTTCGTCCATAGACACTCCGATACTGTTTTTCGATACCTGCTCGTTTTCGCCCTTGGTTTCTTTGCCCTTGGCGTTCAGAGTATTTTATTTCGGGAGTTTCTCGTTACCTGTGAGGGCAGCGAGCTTGCCATCGGCATGTTTTTCTTTTCCTGGCTTCTCTGGGTTTCTGTCGGCGCGCTCCTCGGCCGTATCACATGTACCGCCACACCGGCTTTGCTTCGCCATTTCGAATTTTTCCCTTTTCTCTATGCACCGGCGTATGTTCTCCAGCAGTTTCTGTTTTTCAACGCGCGTCCGCTTGCCGGGATCGAGGCTTTCGATCTCTTTCCCATTTTCCGTATGTTTCCGGTGACATTGATCGCGTGCGCGCCGGTGAGTCTTTGTACGGGATTGTTTTTCACCCTCTCATGCAGATGGATAGCGGCGCGGAACCTCGAAGAAGGACAAACCGGGGGTGCCCGGATCTTTTCCGTTCCCCTCGTCTATATTATGGAAGTATCGGGCAATGTCGCCGGGGGAGTTGCCGTCACGTTCCTGCTTATGGCGGGATTGACGCATGAAACCGTCTTTCTGGTCTCCTGTCTTGTCCTGGCCGCGGGCTCGGGCGGTGTTTCTTTCGTAAAGAAACATTTTGTGAGGGCGGCTTTACCCTTTCTTGCGATCGCACTCATTCTCGTGTCCGGCACCGGAAGTCTTCTGTCTGAATGGAAAAGCAGAACCGCCTGGGAACGGCTGCTGCCTTCGGGGGTGTACGGGGGGCGATTCGCGACACCCCAGACGGAATACCTCTACGGAACCTACGGGGATCAATCGATTGTCATGACCCGGGGAAGCGTATGCGAATCTTTTCCGAATGACCTCTACGGGGCGGAGGTGGCGGCCGTCCACCTGGTGCAGAATCCCGAAGCACGGCGGGTACTCGTTATCGGGCAGGGGGCGTTCCCCGTCTGTCTTGCTTTTTTGAAACTTCCGGGAATACATGAGGTCACATGGATAACCGAAGACCCCCCCTATGCGGAACATGTTCTCGATCTGTCAGGCGGCGCATTGAAGAGGTGGGGCGGAAAGCTCGTGGTGCCCGATTCGGACATACGGCAGGTATTGGACGCGAACGACGAACCCTTCGATATCGTGATATGTCACCTTCGGGAAGCCTCCACGCTTGTGCTTAACCGGTATTATACTCAGGAGTTTTATGAATCGATCGGGAAACATCTGCATCCGCGCGGTATATTTTCCGTCGGAACCCCGGGCGGGGAGAATTTTCTGGGAAGCGAGACGGCGAGGCTCGGGGCATCGATCTTTTATACCCTGAAAACTGTTTTCCCCACGATACTGATCATACCGGGTGACCGGAGCTGGCTTTGCGCTTCCGCGAACGGAGGTGCAAGCGGCGAACCGGATATCCTGGAAAAGCGGTATATGAAGGCGGACGGGCTTGAGTCGCTGTTTCCCCTGGAAGGGCTTCTGAAGGTCTACCGGCAGGACCGCGCCGCCATGCAGCGGGAACACTATGAAGAGGTCATCGGTGAAACGGGGCGCGGCCTTCTTCTCAACACCCGGTCTTATCCAAAGGCACTGTTACACGGTCTCGTTTTCTCTGCAAAACAGATGTCGCTGCCGTTTCCGGATACGGAATCAATCGACACCGTTATACGGTTCGGAACATATCTTCTCGCGGGAGGTATTCTTCTCGCCGGCCTGCTTCGTTTCGTCTACCGGCTTGCAGAACGGAAAGCGCCGGGCGGAAAAGGCGCGGTGAGTGAAGCGATGCCCGGCTGTAACCGGGTCGATAATGCCGTGTTGCTGTTTTCACAGGGGGTGACCGGTATTTCCACGAGTATCCTGCTTATGTTCGTTTACCAGTCCTTTTTCGGATCCGTGTTTCTCCATATCGGTCTTCTGTCCGCCGCGTTTCTCCTGGGGCTTTGTCTGGGAAGCATATTGACGCGGAGATACCTTCTGAAAAAGGAAAAGGAACCGCGCACGTTTCTTCCTTCAGTGATTCTCGGCCATATGTTACTGCTTTTTCTTGTTCCGGTCGTCTCGGATACGGGACTCCGCCTGTTGATCGTACCGGCAATACTTTCAGGCGGTATCGTCAATGGCGCCTATATCCCCATCGTCGCTTTCAGATTTCACAATATCGGGATGAACGAGTCGGAGGCGGGATCGGCGATCGAATTTCTTGACCATACAGGCGGTGCGGCGGGAGGCATCGCATCAGGCGTGTTCCTTCTTCCCCTTTTCGGCGTGCACGGGAGTGCCGTTATCCTCGTGTGTCTTCTGGCGATCAATCTAATACCGGCTGTCTTTGCGATTCAGCACGGAAAGGCGGTTAACCGCCGCGATGTTTTTGACCGTATAAAGCGGCCGGTAAGCTACGCCCTTTTCGGGGTCGGTCTGTTTATGCTTACCGGTTCAATGTTCTTCAGGACGGACGTCAACAAGTCCGTCGGCGATGAGTTCGAGCGGGCCGCGAGGGAACTGACGGGAGAAGATACCCCGCGGCGCATGGAAGCAGTCAGGGAGGACGGTAAACGGATTTCTTACTACACGGCGGGTGAAGGCGTCGGGAAGCGGTATGTTTTCCATACGGATGATTTTGCCGCCGGTGTGTCGGGGTACGGCGGACCGATTGCCATTGCGGTGATGATTGACGAAGAAGGAATACTTCGCGGCTTCCGTATCACCTCGTCGAACGAAACGCCAGAGTATCTCCGCCCGGTGATGGAAAGACTGCCCGCATTAATCTTCGGGCGGAACGTCGTGAAACGGGATTCAATCGATACGGGGGACGCGACAACGGGCGCGACAATGACCGGTGAGGCGATAATTCTGACCATTACCCGTGCCGCGAGGGAGTTCGCCGGTGCGACCGGGCTTTTTGATGCAGAGGAACCGGTGCGGCGGGTTTTCCGGTGGGATGTATGGCTGCCCGCCATCGTGTTTCCGCTTTTTGTTTTTGCCGCTCTCGTTCTGAGAAAGCGGCCTTCGGTATGGGGCCGGCGTGTTTTCCTCCTGACGATTTTTTTCGTCTCGGGAGTCCTTTTCAACATACAGTATTCGGCCGGCCATATCGTAAACCTGGCGGATTTTATCTTTCGTCCTGTTTTGACTGTCTCCCTTTTTTTTATCGTCGGAATACCGGTGATTGTCGTCCTTTTCGGCAATATTTACTGCGGGTACCTCTGTCCGTTCGGAGCGCTTCAGGAGGTGATCGGTGAATTACGGCCGGCCCGGATAAAAAGCGATCCGGACAAACGGATATACCGTTTGACCCGATATATCAAATATATCATGCTGTTCCTCATCGTCATGATTGCGGCAACCGCATCCGGCCGCGGATGTTCCGTCATGGATCCCCTCGTCACCGCCTTCGGCGGGGTGAAGGATACTACCGGTTTCGCAATTATCGGAGGGCTTTTGTTTCTTTCGTTCTTTTACCGGCGTTTTTTTTGCAGAAACCTCTGTCCCGCTGGCGCTTTCTTATCACTTTTGGGCCGGATACGGTTGATAAGGTTTCTCGTTCCACGTATTGTACCGGGTTTCTGTGATTGCGGGGTCGGAAACGCGAATGAGTCGGACTGTCTTTGCTGTGACAGGTGCAGAATCGGGCGGTATGTTGAAAAAGAAAAACTAAGCCGGGCGTCCCGTGGAACCGATACGGGGCGGGCGTCGGCGAAAAGGACATTGTTCGCCGGACTTGTTTTTTTGTTCGCCGTCGTGCTCGTCGCGGGCGGACTCCTTTTTTCACCGGATGACGGCGTTTCATACACGGGAACGGGCGAACCGAGGCAAAGCGACACGCAAAACGATTCTCTTCTCCTCGAAGAACCGCCGGCCGGTCGGGGGGGAGAGAATATCCGGGACGATACGGAACGGATCGAAGAGCTTATCAGAAACGGCCGGCTCTCCGGACATGAAGCCTTGTATTACCGAAAACTCGGGCGATAGGGAGTAAAACGAAAAACACTTTTTTTATCGACAATTGCGGCTCATACGGGTGCCGTTACCTGTCCCGTCATCCGCAGAACGACGGCGGGAGAAATGCATATGTTTACCCTTGACTATATGTTAAAAAATAAGGATTATATATATGTCGAGGAATAAACGATATTCGTCAATTGGATTCCGGTCTGCCGGTCGAATTGACTTAAAAAATAGCATTTTAATATAGATAAAGCATTTGTGTTGTAATGCCGGGTATGAACATTCTGTTACTATAACGAAATCAAAGGAATGGGAATGACGGTAAAGGGCGCGTTATCGGGACTCACCATTACTCTGTATTTTCTTTTTTTTACGTTATTTCCCCTCCGTGCGGAAGAGACGGTGACGGTCGGATTTCTGGGGGATTTCTCAAGCGTATCGAAACAATATACCGTTAATATGTATATGGCGGCGCAGTTGTCCGTAGAATCGATAAATGCGTCGGGCGAATTCAAAGGAATGTCCGTCAAAATGATAAAAAGGGACGGCGGCAATAATCCCGAACTGCATTATCGTTATGTGAAGGAAATGGTACGGGAAGACCATATTGTCGCTGTTTTCGGGGGCGCATCCAGTCCCGCCGTTGAAGCGGCTTCCGGCGCGTGCAGGGAAGAGAGGATTCCGTACCTCGTTTCGATCGGAAACTCGCAATCGATCGTTGTCGAAAGAGGCCATCCGTATGTGTTTCAATTTCTACCGACTTCTCAAATGGAGACGAGAAGTTTCAGCATCTTCACTTCCCTGATGCCCTGGAAACGATACGCGTGGGTGGGGCCGGATTATTCCTGGGGGCATGATGTCCTTAACGGATTCAGAAAGCAGTTCAGGGAAATCGGCGTACGTCTGACATGGACGGCCGAAGCCTGGCATCCCCTGGGCGAAACGGATTTCAGACCGATCATACAAAAAGTAATGAAGGGAAATCCGGAGGCGCTCGTTATCGCCTCATGGGGAGAAGACGTCCGTTACTTTATTCTGCAGGCAAAGGAAGCCGGATTGTTCCGGGAACTGGCCGTTTTCGGTTTTTTCACGTATGATCTGACGGAAGAAATCGGACGGATCATTCCCGAGGGAATGTGGAGTCTCGCGCGCGGGGGGCCGTTCAATTATCTTGCCGGGAAATATCCCGAAACAAAAAAATTCGTCGACACCTTTCATGGACGATTCGGCGAGTACCCGAACGGTTATACGATATGTTGTTTCGATTCGTTTGCCGCATGGCGGCAGGCGGTCCGGAAGGCAGGGACGACCGATCCGGCGGCCGTCGCCGCCGCACTCAAAGGAATTCACTTTACGGGATTACGCGGGAAAAACATTATCCGGGCCATCGACGGACAAATGGATAGCCCCACCTATTTCGGACGGCTCGTCTACCGGGAGGAATATCCCTTTGCCGTCTGGGAATCCGTGATCGAAGTGCCGGCGACAAGCACATGGCTTTCAATAAAGGAAATAACGGACTTACGGAAAAACAAATAGAATGAGTACGAACATAAAAGTAATATTGATTGTCGTTATCGCACTCGGCGCCTGTATTTTGAGCATCTTCTTGGGCGAATACTTTCACCATGTCAATCTCGACAATAACCTTGCCCTTCACAATGTCGATAAACTCACGACCCTGATACACGATATTAAGAACAATGAAAAACTCTTTATTCAGAACGCCGATACGGCCGGCTGGAACGAGATGTATCTGACCATGGAAAACACGCAGAACATATTGGGGACGCTTCGTTCTATGATGGTGACCAGAAAAGGTGAAATCGGGAATCTCGATGACGCCATAAAAAAATACAATTCGATCATGGTCAAACTCTATCATCCGGCCATTAATCTGAACCGGAGAAAAGAAGAGCTTGCCAGAATCGGTATCAGCTTTTCGCAAGAGGTCGAGCGGTTGATTATCGAACCGTTCCGGAAGGAAGAAGGAATCCGTCTCTACGAAGGAAAACCGATCGATCCGGTCAAGACCCGGGTGAAAGAAGAGGCATACAATCTCCTGTCGTTGTATTTGAAACAACAGATTCTGCTTCTCGAACTCGTCCTGAATCTCGACATGGAAACATATCAAAAGGAAAAGAAGGCGATCGAAAATGAAATATCGCTGAACAAATCGCGAATCAAGTATATCGCGATCCTTCTGGGGCAGGAACCGGACATACAATCCGCTATTGCTTCCCTTGACCTTAAAGTAAATATATTGTTCGGTATCGAGCAGGAGATTGTCGAGTATTTCAACACGATTATCGATATCGAGAAAAATCTGGACGAGGTTGAAAAAAGCATGACCGGGATTCAACAGGCGCTTCTCGCCGATATCGGGAGTGACATAGCGTCTTCGAACCTGTTGAACGGCATTACCAACTGGAGTCTATTAGGCGGCATACTTTTCGCGTTAAGCCTGTTCGGTCTCTTTCTGGCCCGGGACATTATCACCTTCATGAAAGATCTGAAAACGGCGCAGAAGACGATAGCACAAAGCGAGGAACGCTTCAGGTCATTGATCGAGCAGGCCTCGGATGCGATGTACCTCGTCGATTTCGACGGCAGATTTCTCGAAGTGAATAATCATGCCTGCCATAATCTCTGTTACGAAAAAGATGAATTGCTTTCGATGAATATCGGCGATATCGATATGAACTACAAGACACCCGATCGGTTGAAAAGCGAATTCGCGACACTCACGCCCGGAGAACCCGTTACCATCGTCACCCGCCATATACGGAAAGACAGATCCGTTTTTCCCGTGGAAATCAAAATGGGACTTATCGAGTTCGGCGGCCGAACGGCGGTGATCGGATTTGCACGGGATATTACGGATCGGGTAAGGTCCGCCGAAGCGTTGCGCCTGAGTGAGGAAAATCTCCGGATTACCCTTGATTCGATCGGGGATGGGGTTATCGCAACCGACACCTCCGGACGGGTCACGCGGATGAACAGGGTGGCCGAACAACTCACCGGATGGTCGTTTGAGGCCGCCCGCGGCCGGCCGTTGCATGAAATATTCCATGTGTTCGATTCCGATACGCAGGAGGTGATTGACGATCCTGTCGTCCGCGTTCTGAGGTGTAATGGCATTGTCGAGTTCGCCAATAATTCGACACTCGTTTCGCGGAACGAGAGGGAGTACCTGATAGCGGACAGCGGTGCGCCGATCAAGGATAAAGAGGGCAATATATTCGGGGTCGTCCTGATCTTTCGTGATGTAACGGAGAAACACCGGCTTCAGGAGCGTCTCCGGCATTCACAGAAAATGGACGCGATCGGTCAACTCGCCGGCGGTGTCGCGCATGACTTCAACAATATGCTGACCGGGATTATCAACGCCGCCGAGTTTGTCGGACTCATCGTCAAAGACGATCCGAAAGTCAAAAACAGTGTCGATATCATTCTCGATGCGGCGGGAAGGGCGGCCGATCTTACCAGGAAATTGCTGGCTTTTTCGCGAAAAGGGAAGATGATGGAATCGGAATTCAGTATACATGAATGTATAGAAAATGCCGTTTCCATTCTCGAAAGAAGCATTTCGAAGAGTATCGAGATACGGCTGGAATTAAGCGCGGAAAACCCGATAGTTTTTGGCGATTTGACGGAAATCCAGAATGCCGTATTGAATCTGGGGATAAACGCGCGGGATGCGATGCCGCGGGGGGGGACGCTCCGGATAAAAACAGGCAATCTTTATCTCGATGAGGATTATTGCCGTAAAAGCGCATTCGATCTGCGGGCCGGTACCTATTGTGAAATCACCGTCGAAGATACCGGTGTGGGAATGAATACGGAAACACTCGAACGAATATTCGAACCATTTTTCACGACAAAACAGGACGGGCTGGGTACGGGACTGGGACTCGCATCCGTCTACGGAACGGTAAAAAAGCATCGGGGAGAAATTCACGTGTACAGCCATCTCGGAAAGGGAACGGTATTCAGGATATTTTTACCCGTAACGGATGCCGAATCGATGGAAGCGCTGCCTGAAAGTGAATCGATCGAACAGGGGCAGGGGTGTATTCTTGTTGTCGATGACGAGGAGACAATACGAAAGGCCGTTACGACCCTTCTTGAAGAAAAAGGCTACACCGTGTTGTCCGCGGGAGACGGATTTGAGGCGATTGCTATATATAAGGAAGAAATGAAGCGGATCAACCTTGTCCTTCTCGATTTGATCATGCCCCATAAAAACGGCAATGATACCTTTTACGAATTAAAATCGATTAATCCCGATATCAAGGTGATTCTTTCTTCGGGTTTTTCGGCAGACACAAACGCGGCGGACCTTCTGAAGGACGGCGCATCCTTCTTTATTCAAAAACCATACCGTCATAACGAGCTCCTGGCAATCATCAACAAATTGCTTCATTGAAACGGATCGAAAACGGGAAAAAATCCTTATTTTTTAAAAACTTTCTTGCACATATGGCCCCTTTATGGTTATGCTGGTTTTATAACGAGTGCAATATCGCTTTGTTCAAGGAGGGAGATATGGAAACATTCAAGGGCCCAAGGCGGTTTTTTTACAACCTGTCCAATGCGGGACAGGCGATCTGTGACAGTATCATATTGTTTTTCGCTGCGGATTTTTTTATTCCGCCCAAGGAAAAACTCGCAATCGGTATGCCGCAATTTCTTTCGGATCAGGTATTTTTAGGTGTTTTAACCGTTGTCGGTGTTGTCATGATTTTCGGAAGAATCGTCGATGCCGTCGCGGATCCCGTGATCGCGTCGATGTCGGATCGGTCCAAAAGCGGGCTCGGAAGAAGGCGCGTATTTCTTATTTTCGGCGGCCTGCCCCTTGCGGTGAGTACCGTGCTTATTTTCTTCCCGCCTGTTTCCAATGCATCATGGATCAATGCGATTTATCTTGCCGTCATGTCGGGGATATATTTCTTTTTTTATACCGTCTATGTGGCGCCTTATATCGCGCTGATTCCCGAACTTGGGCATACGGAAAAAGAACGCATAAACCTGACAACCGTCCAGGCGGCATTTGCCCTTGTCGGCGGGGTTCTCGTTCTAATATGCGGTCCCCTGCTTATTTCCATTTTCTCTTTCGCCGGACCCGTGGGTTCAATGCAATTGACGATAATCGTTCTCTGTATCATCGCCGCTGTTTTTCTCTATACGGCCGTATTCAGTGTGGATGAAAAGCGTTTCTCGAATGCACAGCCATGTTCGGTATCGCTTGGGAAATCAATAAAAACGACACTAAAGAATAAGCCTTTTATCATTTTCCTTGTGACAAACATGTGCTTCTGGTTTATATTCAATACTGTCCGGGCGGCCCTCAGGCATATTGTTCCCACCATTATCAATGCTTCCCTCCTCAACGCGGAAGGCGATACGTCATTGTTCAATACGGTCATTTTCGGCTCAGCTTTTATCTTTTTTATCCTTGTATGGTTGATAACGAAAAAGGTCGATAAAAAAAAGATATATATGACGGCACTGGTTTCTTTCGGACTTTTATTCATCCTTATCGGGTTGATCGGGATCCTTCCGGGCGATCCGAAAATCTGGGCATACGTTCTCTTTGCGTTGTGCGGGTTTCCCGTTGCGGCATTTCTGGTGCTTCAGAATGTCTTTATTTCCGAATTATGCGACAAGGATTACCATGAAACGGGCGAGCGCCGGGAAGGGATGTATTTCGGGGTTCACGGGTTCTTTGTCAAGATCGTGCTCGGCCTTTCCTTCGCGACACTTTCGTTTCTCTTCCTCGCCTTCGGAAAGGATATCGAAAATCCCTTTGGCGTGCGATTGACCGTCATTGTCGCGGGAATTGTGGCTGTTATCGGATTTCTGGTGTTTTTTCTCTATCCGTCGCTGAAAAAAGAGGGGGCATCGCAGGCTTGAGTAAGGACAGGGTGACGGGCGTCCGCCCGTCTCACAAATGACGGGAAGTCACGCGTCGCATGCCTCAGAACGGTTACACGATAGGTTTAAGGAGTTGTTTTTGGCGATAGCCGGGTGAGAGGGTAGTTGTGCGAAAAGGGAGTCGCTCACAGAGGTTGCATTAAAAGGAAGAGAAGAATAATTATTACTCTGTGGGCTCCGTGAGCTTTGCGAGAAATTTTCTTAATGCAAATAAATAAAGATAGAAATTTATTGAATTTTTAAAAAATAATTAATCAACACGGTTATGCAAGATCTTTCCTGGCAGTTTCACAAAGCTCCTGATAACCGGTTTCTGCGCGTTTTTTTATCCTGTCCTGCAGAAATGACTGCAATTCCTTCCATCCGGCTGCATCACATATTGCCACATGCATATACTCTCCATATTTTTCCGGCAAACCTTCTTTTAAAAATAACTGTGCAAGATTCACAATCACCGCAATTTCTATGACAATGGGAAGTGATAGGCCGTTTTTACTGTAGCGCTGTTTTGTATATTCAATCCATTGAAATTTATATTCTTCGGTTTTCCATGGTAAGTCATTGCCGATAATCATTAATAATATCATTGATTCAAACGAGCAATCTTCAATAATATGATTATACTTTTTAAAAAAACTTCCCATCCTTTTATTCGATTTTCCGGTTTTACATGAACATTATGGAGATAATACATTACCAACATCTGTCTTGCATAAACCTGTTTTGCTGTTGGAATAAGCTTCTCATATAATTCAAGCAGATTATGTATGTCAATCAGTTGTTCATTACGAATCCGGCAGTTTTCAAACTGATGAAGGAATCCGGAAAGCTTTTTAGCCGCCTGTTCGGGTTTGAATCCGTTATGCCGCCCAAGCCAATGTTTTGGATGTAATTCAACACGAATGGAACCGGGCAACTCATTTCTCCATTGTAGTGTTTCATTTTCAGTTTTTTCCGCTTTAACAACTAACTCCCATATAACTTTATGGACGACTCGTAACAGTCCTTTTAACGTCAAATAAACATCATTTTTCCATTGAAAAACATCGCCTTTAGACAGTTTAGGTTCTTTTAATTGACCATGAAGAGGTTTCAGGAGATGAACATATTGCGACCTCATTTTATAGGCATTTTTAAGTGTGTTTGGAAGTTGAGATTTGCGAAGAGTCTTAATTGATACCGGCGCTTCTGTAATAAAAAAATCATCGGGCAAGTATGAGGTAACGAAGTCAATAAAACGTCGTTGCAGTTTCAAGTTGCTTGAACTGAGAAGCGTTTCTCGTATACTTGAAGCAATATCTGGTTCAAGGTTACTCAATATTTCATCAAGTGATGTACGGATATCAATTTCATAGTCTTCCCATTTCGGATTATAAGTATCATATTCATGGTTTAATGATTCAAGTGAGTAGACGAGAAGCGAATATGCAAGTTCGATATTATTTCCGATAAGCTGGAGGGCATGTGTAAAGCTTTTAAGACAGGTCATTACGGAAAGATACTCTTTCCTTTTTAATCCAATAACATTCTGAACAAAATCAATAAATTGTTTTACTTCATTAATATTGCCCTGTATATGTGTGTTCAAGAAACGATTGGTGAACTCGCCGGGAACATTACTATTTCCGGCATATAAATTTTTTTCCCTGCAATGAACTGCAACCGTATCTCTGTCATTGTGAAAGAAAGCCTTAAGTCCAAATGAGCATAGATGTATGAATTGTTCGACGATTTCAGGATCACCGATTCGGGCAATTGAGACTCTACCTGGTGAGGGATCCTTTTCAATCTGATTAATATATGTAATAACATAAGAAGCAACCGATCCCGAAGTATCGACAGGTTCAAGCGATGCGATACACGTCTTTATCGTATTTATCCAGCAATAATTGGAAAAAGCAATACCTTTACCGTCATTTTTATATCTATCTTTTCTTTTGAAGAATTTCCCGGATATGATTTGAAGCACTATGTCCTCCTTTATGAATATGTGAATATAATATAGAAGAACACTTTTCAATAGTCATTATATCATTCTTATTACATGTCATAAACAGGGATTGCAGGATAGTTAGAAATAATAACCTGAAATCTACATGGTTGTTAAGAATCAGTATCAACCTGTATCATAAATGATACGGATTTTGTCAAAATCCGCCCTTCACCCGAAGGCCTTGCTGCTTCGGTTAAGCTCCTGATCGGCGTCCATTTTATAGACGAGTCTGAGTTTCGAGAGACCCTGGAGTGCGTGCGGTTCTTCAGGGGTAATCGAAAGCACCTCATTATAGAGTTCCTGCGCCTTTTCGAACTCACCCGAAAGCCTGTATTCGTCGCCCAGCTGGTTGAGTGTGGCGATGAGAAGATTCGGGTCCACTTCGTTCAGCGCCCGTTCCGTCTCCTTTTTCTCGTCCTGCGTCGATCTGTCTTCGCGGAAGGTGAGGATCCTTATTTTGTTGAGCATGCGCTCGAGCGCCTTCCGTTTGTCCTTGATCTTGCTTTCCGAATGAAGCAGCACGATGTATTTCCCCTTGAGCGCGTATTTATCATGGGGATTCGCCATGAGTATTTTCTCATAGCAGGCGAGGGCATTTTCCCAATTTCCCTCCCTTCTATAGAGATCGCCCACGCGATTCAAAATGTAGGTGTTTTCGGGTTCAATTTCGAGAAATCGTACCCATGTATCGATTGCCTGCCAGCTCCATTCCTTGCCGCGATAGGTGTCCGCGAGTCCGCGCAGGGCGAAGGTATTGACCGGGTCATGGTAGAGTGCCCGCTGATAATATTCGATCGCCCTGTTCCACCACATTTTCCTTTTATAGGCGTCGCCAAGCCGGGTGAGAATATAGACATTGTTCGGACTGTGCTCGATCGCTTTCGTATATTTTTCAATCGCCATATCGAGATCCGAGAGTGCGGCAAAACAATCCCCGTACCCTCCCAGCGTATAGGGATTACGCGGATCGAGATCGTGGGCGCGCTCGTAGTATTCGATCGCCTTGAACCACTCTTCCCTGTAGCGATACTGGTCTGCAATTTTATTGAGAATGTAAACATTATTCGGCATATTACGGAGAGACTTGTCCCAGTTCGAAATCGCCGCATCGGTATCTCCCATGCCGAGATAGGCGTCACCGAGGCCGTCCAGGGCATAATGATCTTCGCCATTGGATTTAAGGACTTCTTTATAGTAAACTTCCGCTTTTTCGTACATTTTCAGTTTCAGATAACATTTTCCGATTCTCTTCAGCGAGAAATCGTCCGATGCCTCGATTTTGAGTACCTTTTCATAGCACGAAATTCCTGTTTCATAATTGCCGGTATGAATGTAACCTTCCGCTAATGTCCGAAGCAGCTGCGAATTATCGGGATATTGTTCAACCGCCTTTTTCAGTTCGACAATCGCCTGCCGTTCCTTTCCTTCCCGAAGCATTGCCTCATAATTCTGGATTATTTCATCAAATACCGTCAGTTCCTGATTATTGTTGTTGTCTTCCATAATTTTACCGCTTCCTCCATTACGCATTGGTTTGTTATATCATGCATGCCATTATTTGTCTATTATCTGAAAATTGAAACATGGATACAGGGAAGCCGTCTCCTTTCTTTTTTTATTAATTATTATTTTAAAAAAAAACTGGCAAGAAATCAAATATTTTTGTACTCTCTTGGCTATGAAACAGATTTTTCCTTTCAGTAATTCCCTGTTTTCGGCTGTTGCCGTGCAGGTACTCTGCCAGATTTTCAAGTTTATCGTCTATTCGATAAAAGAAAAACGGATAATGGTCAAATACCTCCATACCGCAGGGGGAATGCCGAGTTCGCATTCGGCCTTTGTGACGGCCCTTTGTATATCGATCGGTCTTTATAACGGGTTTTCATCCGAATTTTTTGCGATTTCCTTTGTTTTCGCGGCAATCATTATCTATGACGCGTACAGGCTTCGCGGAACCGTTCAAAGCCATTCGCGTATCATACAAAAACTGGTTCGTCTGCTTCCCGACGGGGAAAAAGAGGATGTGGAGTTGATGGTAGGCCATACGGTCCCGGAAATAGCCGCGGGTATTATAACCGGTGCTATTTTTGCAGTCGGCATTTTTCTGATTTTTTCACCGGGTCCTGCCTGATACATTCCCAATGGCCGTAAAGTCCGGAACGGGTGTTTCCGGCAGCATGAAGAAAGAAAGCAGTCTCGTAAATCGGGCGTTATCGCTTAAAGCCGAAGCCGGCCGATAGAAAATTAAGTGGTTGAAAACAAATTTATTTGTAATATATTTAATAAAAGATTGTTTTATTTTTACACGATAATATTTTTAATGGAAGGAACCGTATGAAAAAAAAGACTTTTTCCGTTTTTCCGGTATATATGGTTATTCTGGCATTTGTCATGCCCGCGTCCGCGAGCGCGCAAACGATAGAAGAGCTTTATTCGCCCTATTTTCTCTCGGTAGGTATCAATACGGCATCGATTGAATCGCCTGTCGGCGACATCATCAATCCCGCGGCTTCGGGGGCAAAGCAACGGACGACCCTGGATCTGAGTTATATCGGATTACCGCAATTCGATTCGGGACTGATGGGACATGCCGGGAACCTCGGTATAACGATCCCGACGAAATTCGGTGTTTTCAGTACAAGCGGCCACTTCGTTACCTCCCCGATCGGGGATCCGAACCTGGGAACGCTGGGCGGGCTTTACGCCTCGTTCTCAAAGGATCTTTTTCCCGACTTTCTTGTCGGTGCGGGTATCGGAACGCAATTCGGGGTTCAGAGCGACAATTGGGGATTCGGTGTGGGCCTCGATCTCGGGATTTTACACCTTCCCGGTGATCTCCTTTTTTTAAAGGATTTCAGGTGGGGGATCGCTTTACGCGGACTCGGACTCGGCTATACACCGACGGACGATGTCAGACTTTTCCCCAGGGCCTTTACCCCTTCGATCGGGGCGTACTTCAAACTCATTAAAACGGACAATTTTTCCTTTGCGCTTTCTCCGGATATCAGTGTCCCCGGCGCGATTCCCGTTTTTCCCGGCGAACTCAACGTGAGGGCTTCCCTGGGCGGAGAGATGACGTTATTCGATGTCCTCTCCCTCTACGGCAATCTGTGCTATGATTTTCTCGAAGTCGAAGATACAGCGTCCGACCGGCCCTTTTACTCCTTCGGCGCCGCCGTCAAATTCAAGCTGCCGGTCAAAGAAGACATTGATTTTCTGGGTATATCGGACCAGGGATGGGGCAGAAGCGAGATCAAGGCGAATCTCGTCTTTGTACCGATCTCGCACGGGACCTACGGGATCGGCGGGGGGTTCAACATCCCCCTCGGCGTGATCGACGAAACGCCCCCGGAGATAAAGATCGAAACGAAAAAAACGATGTATGTTTCTCCTAACCACGACGGCGTTCAGGATGATATCGATCTTCCCGTCTCGATTACCGACCGGCGCTATGTCAAAGGGTACCGTTTTGTGGTGACGGACGAGGAAGGGAATGTCGTGCGGGAGATCGAAAACAAGGAGGCCCGGCCCGAAAATGTCAGCTTCAAAAACGTCATGGACAGGCTGTTTTATGTAAAGCAGGGTATCCCGATTCCGGATTCGATCCGCTGGGACGCACGGTCGAATACGGGAACCATCGTCGAGGACGGGACATATCATTACTATCTCGAATCCTGGGACGACAATAACAACACGCGAAAAAGCGACGAGGGGACCGTTGTCATCGACAAAACGACGCCCTCCTCCGAGGTGGCAACGCCATACCTCATTTTCTCACCGAATAATGACGGCAACAAGGACGCGATCGTTATCGAACAAAGCGGTTCGGTTGAGGATCTCTGGACGGGAACGGTCACGGACTTGAACGAAAACGAGATAGCGACATTCAGCTGGGAAAATACCGAACCACAGACATTTGAATGGGACGGGAAAAACAAGGAAGGGGTTCTGGTTCCCGACGGTGTGTACCGGTACCGGCTGACCGCCCGGGACCGTGCCGGTAATGTCCGTGAAGAAAAGGTGGATAATATCATCATCAACACTGAAGCGACACCGATCAATATCACGATAGGGCTTTCGGAGTTTTCACCGAACGACGACGGGATCAAGGATACCCTCAGATTCAACCTGGATATACCCGTCACCCGCGGTATTGAAAGCTGGAAACTCGATGTGCGGAACAGGGAAGGAAAAACCGTCCGTACGTTTTCCGGTACGGACGAAATTTCAGGCCATATCGATTTTGACGGTAAGGACGAAGGGGGAAAGGTGCTGTCCGAAACCGCTTACACCGGCGTCCTCCAGCTCGTCTACGTGAACGGGAACAACCCTTCCGCCGTATCCCCGGAGTTTACCGTCGATTATACGGCGCCGCGCGCGACGGTCAACGCGAACGAGCAGGTTTTTTCTCCGAACAATGACGGAAACAAGGATACGATCGTTTTCGCGAACGAAACAAGCGAGGAAATCCAGTGGACCGGAGAAATCAGGGGGAGCAGCGATGAAGTGGTAAAAAAGTACGGCTTCCGCGGAAGGGCCGACTTGAGTGTCGAATGGGACGGACGGGGGAATGACGGAAGACTCGCCCAGGACGGCAGATATTCCTACTTCGTGTATTCGACGGACAAGGCCGGTAATTACGGGACCTCGAACAAGGTCGCTTTCGAACTCAACACGGAAGAAACGCCGGTGCTTCTTTCGACCGATGTGACCTGGTTTTCCCCGAATGCCGATGGTTCCGTGGATACGATTACCATCATCCCCCAGCTCAAGGTAAAGACCGATATCGAACGCTTCACCCTTACCGTCAGGGACGAGGGGAACAGAACGGTAAGGACGATAACGGGGACCGGAAAGGAACCTTCCGAGTATAAATGGAACGGACGGGACGAATCGGGGAAAACCCTCCCCGACGGCCGGTATACGGCGCGTCTTGAGGTTCTCTATAAAAACGGAAATAACCCGGAAAGCGAAACGCAACCCTTCCATATCGATACCGTTTTCCCGTCGATCGATATCGGCACGGACTACACGCTTTTTTCGCCCGACGGCGACGGGCGGAAAGATATCATATCGATCCGGCAGACATCGAGTGAGGAAGATCTGTGGGAGGGGGAAATAAGGAACAAAAAGAATGAGGTCGTACGAACCTACTACTGGAAGGGAAAGACATCTCCCGTCGAATGGTACGGCCGGGATGACGACGGCAACAAGCTCGAGGACGGCCAGTATTCATACGCGATACATTCGACGGACAAGGCGGGAAACAGGACGGAAAAAAAGATTATCGGACTCCTCCTCGATACACGGCAGACATCCGTTTTTCTCACCGTCGATGGAAACGGGTTGTCGCCTGACGGTGACGGTAATCTCGATACGATCGGTTTCAAAGCCTATGTGGGACTCCAGGAAGGGATCGGCGAATGGAAACTCGAGCTCGTTCATGCGACGGGTGGGGTGCAGAAAGTTTTCTCCGGCGACAAACAGGTACCGTCTTCCTTCACATGGGACGGGAAGAAAGAGAAAACCCTCGCGCCCGAAGGGTTCTATACGGCGGTGTTGAGCGTCGAATATAAAAAAGGAAATCTTCCCCGGTCGGAGTCGGCCCGATTCAGACTCGACGTCTCTCCGCCGGAAGTCTCGCTCAATGCACTCCCCGAGCCCTTTTCACCCGACAATGACGGAATCGACGACGAATTGACCATCATCATCGACGTGAACGATCCCGGTGAAATCGTTCGGTGGGAAATGGAGATATTCGATCCCACGAACGTTCATTTCATTTCGTATCAGGGTAAAGGAAAGCCGTCGAAAAAGATTATCTGGAACGGACTTTCGGATACGGGAGAATTGGTCCAGTCTGCGGAGGATTACAAGGCGGAGTTCAAAGTGTACGACGACCTCGGTAACAAGGCCCTCGTCACCCATACGATCCCCATCGATATTCTCGTTATGAAAGTGGGCGACCGGTACAAGATACGAATACCGAGCATTACCTTCAAGCCGTATACACCGGATTATCTCGATGTCGAACCGGAAAGAAAGGAAAGAAACCTCAAAACTCTCAACAGGCTCGCCGAGATTTTCAAGAAATACGCCGCATACAATATTATCATCGAGGGACATGCGGTAAGTCTGGAATGGGCAAATCCGGAAAAAGCGAAAATCGAACAGGAAAACGACCTCCTTCCCCTTTCGAAAAAACGGGCGGAGGCAATCAAAAACGGGCTTGTCGAATTGGGAATCGAAGCGGCGAGGATCAGCACGGTGGGCGTCGGCGGAACCGAACCGGTTGTCCCCCACGGCGATCTTCAGAACCGCTGGAAAAACAGGCGCGTGGAGTTCATCCTTGTCAAGGGGAAGTAAAACGTCTATCGTCAATCGCGGCCGTTAAAGGGGGCTGAAGCCCCCTTTAACGGGCGATAAAATCATAATCGAGTTCTCCCAGCGGGCCGCTGTACTGGTAGTATCCTAAAACGGCTTCTCCCGTGAAAAGGCCGGTAATTTCAGGAGAGATGGATGACATTTCAGCCGTAGTGACGGCAAAACCCGACTGCCCGATCCAGTGTTTCCAGTCTCCCGTCACGGATTTCGTGTCGAGTTTCTCTTCCGTAATCGTGAAGAGTGATATCACGGTGTCCCCGCTTGTCGCCGAGGAAATTTTCAGTGGGAAATAGAGGCTGTCCGAATCGAATGTGTAGGCGACCGGTTCCCTTGTTTTTTTTCTGTCCCCCAACTCGAGAAGATCGATGACCCAGTAGTTCATCCCCCTGCCGATGTAATCCCCCGCCGTATTTCGTAATTCCTCCCAAGTAATATCGAGGGTAGAAACCTTCCGGAGGATAAGGTCGCGGGCCGCCGATATGAGGGCATCCGCGTTCTCGGCCCTGAGTCCGGTGATGTCGTGGACGTCTGTCTGTTCGCTGAAAAGTATTTCAACGTACTCCCGGTAACCCGGGGAATTCCACGAAGGAGTGTTCAGCCCGACTAAACGCTGCGCGATCATAAGCGCGTCGATGATGTCCGTCGATCCGTTGCCGTTCACATCGCCTATCGATTCATGGGGCAGCATGATCATCCCGACATAGTGCTGTGCCGCCATCAGGGCGTCGACGATATTGACGCTTCCGTCCATGTTGACGTCCCCCCCTTCCCAGTACATGCCGCGGCGGTTGATGATTTCCTCGATGAGGTCGAATCCGTCGTAATTGCCGATCACCGGATTGTCGGGCAACGAGGGAAAGGGTATCAATTCGACGACCCAAGCCGGCGTACTCGCGTAAACGTCCGTTGAAAGAATCATCACCTCCCGTTCGCCGTTCCATCCGATGATCGCTTTCTGTCCGGGTTCATAGACGGTAATGTCGGCCGAAGGCCATTGAAGAAATCCGTCGGCCGTGACGGAAAAGACGAAGGCGAAAAAAAACGAAAACAGAAGGCAGTACCTCTTCATACGCCTGCATAAAATAATAAACACATGTGCCATACAATCCTCCTTTTCCCGGTGTGAAATGATTAAGGATGCATTTGCGGTAGGGTATTCGCAGGTATGATTAGGTCGGCCAAAGGTGTGTAAGCGTTTTCGGGCAAAAGATCCTTTTTCACCGGTAAACGGAACAAATCTTAACACGGATGATTTTTATTGTCAACTAAAAAATATGGTGTTCTGAGTTGATCGTGAGAAACCTATTTCTTCATTGGGTTTTAGCGCTTTTCTCACCTTTTTAAGTATTTCTTGATATTTCTAATAATTAGTTCCTGTTGATTAAGTGATTCTTTGAATAATAACTCTTTCCGGCCCGGTATTTTGTGTGTATGGGTGTAATCAGTTTACGACAGGTGCGATTATTCCGTTTGGTCGGACTGGAGTGAATATGTGATAAACGGGGTGTTGTATGAAGATGTATTCTTAGAGTTGAAGTATCCAAAATGGTGAATAATGACCCGTATAGAGAGAAATAAATCTATTTCGCTCAGAGAGATGTTGAATTATCCTATACAATTGTCGCAAATTCCTTCGAGGGGACTCTTGTAATCCCTTCTCTTCACGACTCCATTGCATAAATCGTTTCTCGAATTCTTCAATCACCCTATTTCCATATCTCTCCACCATCGCCAAAAACAACTCCAGCAACCACCGCACAAGCTGTGCGATACTATAACAATTCAAATCGGCATGCAGCAGCTTGATCTTCCGGTACACTTCTTCGGTAAAATACACATGCGCATGTTTACGGCTTTCATCGGGATCATCTGAAACCGCTCGATACCGGCTCATTTGTTGTTTTCCCCAAATGTGTTCCTTTATAATCAAAGGATCGATACAGGTCAATATTTTTACAACGACACCGGACAACGAACACCTCGAACCGAACAATGTCAGGTCGAGCAGTCTCTCTCTTAAATTGTCCGTCATGATACAATGAAATTCATGCCGAACGGATTCTATCATACGAGGCTCCTTGAATAATTGTAATTATATTTGATATAACGCATAAAAAGTGCATGCTGCTTTGATTTTTATTATAAAAACGACAAAAAACCCGACAAATTCCGATATACAATAGTTATATAATCCAGAAAAGTAATATAAAAAAAAAAATAATCATTAATCTCTGTGTTTCGTAAGAGAAATTTTTAAAAAGGCAGCCGGATAATTATTCAACAGGAATTAATTATTTATTTTAAAAACAGTTTTTAATAATTTGCTACTGTATGTGAGAAAAGCATGTTAGCCGGCCTGATCCTTTGATCCGACGATACACATCCATTCCGCCTCTGCGGCGAGTTCTTCACCGACGTACGCCTTCCCCGACTGCCTGAGCATGCCGGGCGATATTCTGAGATTGCTGATAACCATCTTTATTTCGTCGCCCGGCCTGACTTGGCGTTTGAACTTGGCCTTGTTGACGGTGGCCAGGAAGAAGAGTGCGTCCTCGGCGAGAATTCCCTGCGAACATATCCCCGCGCCGCCGCATTGCGCCATCGATTCGACCAGAATCACGCCGGGGACCACGGGGTAACCGGGGAAGTGGCCCCTGAAAAAGAACTCGTCGTTCGAAAATCGTTTGTACCCGATGATTTCTTCTTTCGTCGTTTTTTCCAGTTTTTCCACAAAAAGAAAGGGCTCCCTGTGCGGGAGTAACGATGTCATATCCGTCATGAATATTATTTCCTTTCACGAATATTTGTATGGTTTTCAGATAATTTGCTCAGTATATAGAGAAGGCCTGCGTGATGCAAGGGGTTTTTTCGGGATTTATCATTGCGTGATGCGCGGTTTGCCGCCATCCTCATTCTGTGCGGATTCGCGATGCTGCCGATTATTGATGAAAGAAAATATGTGTAAAATATTGATTTTTCATGTAACCGGCTGTATATTTTGAGTAGAGTATCTCTACCCGCGAAAAATCTTAATAATATGTGAAAGTAATAGGTATTTTCTTCTTAAAAATGAAAAGCCCTTGACGGCTCATTGTAGAGGTCGGATATGGAGGCTTTTATGAAATCTTTCACATTATCGGGAATCGTTATTTTATTAATTGTCATTTTGTTTGCCTGTGCGTCCCCGCACGGCGGGGGAGGGGGAGATGAAGGCGACACGACTCCCCCGGCCGTCGCCATTACGTCGGAAAAAAGCGGGACGGTCGCTCTTCCATTTTCCGTGACCGTCACATTCAGCGAAGCAGTAACGGGATTCGAAGCGGAAGATATTTCGGTGAATAATGGAACGGTCGATGATTTCGACGCAACCGACAATATCGTCTATATCGCTTTGATAAGTCCGATAGACGAGGGTCTCGTGACCATTGACGTATACGGCAATGTCGCCGAAGATGCGGCAGGTAATGTAAACGAACCGGCAGATCAGTTTTCCATCACCTATAATCCGAATATACCCTCGGCCGTCGTCACGACAATGGCGGGGAACATCACCAATCTCGATCCGATACCGGTGACTATTACCTTCACGGAAACGGTGTCCGGATTCGGGGCGGAAGATATTATGGTTGACAATGGCGCTGTGGAAAACTGCGAGACGGCGGACGATACCGTTTTTTCCGCCGATATCGTCCCCACAGACCAGGGCAGGGTTGCCGTTTGGATTCCGGCCGGTGTGTGTACTGACAACGATTTAAACGAGAATCTCGTTTCGGACGTATTGACCGTGACCTTTGACAGCGCCGCTCCGGAGGTGATCGTCACATCGACCGCATCGGATCCGACGGATGCCTATCCGCTTCCCGTGGTAATCACCTTCACCGAAGAGGTCGAAGGTTTTGGCCTTGAAGATATTGCCGTGGGAAACGGTGAAGCGGAAAACCTGCTTTCTGAAAACAATATCGAATATACGGTCGACATCATTCCCGCTGCGATGGGGGAAGTGACCGTGGACGTTCCGGCCGGTACGGCCCGGGACGGGGCCGGGAACGGCAATACGGAAGCCGAACGTTTCTCCATCGTCTATACCGATATCATCCCGCCGGAAGCGGCGATATCGACGTCCGCCACTCCGACAAACGCGAATCCCATACCGGTGACCGTCACCTTTTCCGAGTTCATGACCGGGTTTGATGAGACCGATATCGGCGTACAGAACGGAACCGTCACGGATTTCGACGATTCGGAGAACCCGGTATTCACCGCGGCGATTATCCCCGGAACCGCGGGGACGGTCACCGTCTCCGTCTCGGCCGGGGCGGCCAACGACGGCGCCGGTAATCCGAATATCGCGGCGGAGGACCTCCTTATTGAATATGACGACATTTCCCCGCAGGCGGCGATCGCTTCAATAGTATCGGACCCGACGACCGAATCGACGATTCCCGTCACTATCACCTTTTCCGAGCCGGTCGAGGGTTTCTCGCTCGAAGATATCATAGTGGCATACGGGGAAGCCGGAAACTTCGCGACGGAGGATAATATCGAATACACGGCGGAAATCAGCGTTGCTATCGGGGCCCGCGTTACCGTGGATATCGATGCGGACAGCGTCTCGGACGCGGCGGGAAACGGCAATGAGGCCGCCCCGCAGTACGCGGTGGTCTACGACGACCAGGTCGTCCCTGCGGCGGTTATATCCTCTGAGGCGGACGATCCGGCAACCGAAAGTCCGATACTCCTCACCTTTACCTTTAACGAAGCAGTAAGCGGCTTTGAAGCTGAGGATATCGAGGCGGCTAACGGCTCGATACAGAACCTTTCGACCGAAGACGGAATCGTCTATACGGCGGAAATCGTTCCTTCCGATTCGGAGGTTTATATTACCGTCGACATCGGCGCGGGTGCTGCCGATGATTTTGCGGGCAATGCCATGGAGGCCGCCGCGCAATTTGCGATCGAATACGACAACTGTGCGCCTTCGGTCGAAATCACCTCGGGGGCCTCGAATCCGACCAAAACTGCTCCCATCCAGATTACCATCGTTTTCAGCGAAGAGGTTGCGGGATTTACAGCGGGCGACATCAGTGTGGGAAACGGGAGCGCGGGCAATTTCCAGACCTCAAACGATATCGTCTTTACGGCGAATATCACGCCGGCCTCTACGCATGAAACCGTTACCATCGATATAGAGGCCGGAGCGGCGGAGGACGGGGCGGGCAACCAGAATACCGCGGCCGACCGCTTTGAGGTCGAATACGACGCGGAGGCGCCGGCAGTAACTATTACTTCCACCGAATCAAGTCCCACCGAAGCGGTGCCGGTGCAGGTGACCGTCACCTTCACCGAACCGGTCGTTGATTTCACGCTTGGAGATATCGAGGTCACGGGTGGAACGAAAGGGAATTTCCAGACCCAGGACGACACGGTGTTCACCTTCGACATCACTCCGGACGGGGCGCCGGAAGAAAGCGGAACGGTTATCGTGGACGTTCCGGCCGGGGTGTGCAGCGATTATACAGGGGGCAATGACAATACCGCCGCCGTGCAATTCAGTATCGATTACGCCGAATCGTATGTCGAACTCGAAAGCAACCAGGACGCCGCGGTCGTTATCGGCCAGACGAATTTCACCACAAACTCAGAAAATCAGGGCGGGTCCGTGGGACCCAACACCTACGGCCAGGCATTCGGGGGCGTTGCGATTGTCGGCGGCAAACTCTTCCTGCCCGATTACGGCAATAACCGCGTCCTTGTCTTCAATTCGGTGCCTTCACTCAACAATGCATCCGCGGACTATGTGATCGGACAGCCCGATCTCACGAGCAACACCGCCGGATTGTCGGATACGGTCTTCAACGGACCCGAGACGGTCAGTTCGAACGGGACGAAACTTTCCATCGTCGATTACAACAACAACCGTATCCTCATCTACAACTCGCTTCCTTCTTCAAGCGGGGCCGCGGCGAATGTCGTCGTGGGCCAGACATCCTTCACGTCAAATACGACGGGTACAACGGCACAGACGGTAAAGAATCCGGAATCCGCCGTGATTACTGAAAACGGCAAACTGCTTGTCGCCGATTACGGCAACAACCGGGTGTTGATTTACAACACAATTCCGGCTTCCAATGGGGCTTCCGCGGATCTGGTACTCGGACAGACGAGCTTTACCTCGGGCGGTTCCGGTACTTCGGCCACGACACTCAAAGGCCCTTCCGATGTCTGGAGTGACGGCACCATAGTGATGGTCTCGGATGCAAACAACAACAGGATCCTCATTTGGAATTCCTTCCCTACCGAAAACGGCCAGGCCGCCGATGTGGTCGTCGGCCAGAACAACTTCACTTCAGGGGGATCGGGAACGGCCGCGAACAAATTCAAGCGGCAGTGGAATTTTTCCGCAAGCACCACATCGAATCAGCTTGTCGTCTCGGACCTCGATAACCACCGGGTACTGATATTCAATTCGATTCCGGCTGCAAATGGCGTTTCCGCGGACGTTGTTTTAGGCCAGCCGAATTTTACGACGGGATCGGCGGGCTGTTCGGCGAACGAGTTCAACTGGCCCTCGGGGGCGACGCTTTATGATGGAAATAAACTTCTGGTTATCGATGCGAACAACCACCGGGCGCTTATCTTCGAAGGAATATGATGTAATCCGGGATGATTTACCTATACCTTGCAGATAATGGGGCTGTCCGATAAAATCGGACAGCCCTTTTTTAAAATAAAGCCAAATACCCGGCTTTTTTCCTCATTCTTCAAAAAAAGCCCCCTCCTTTTCTCTCCTCCCTTGCATATGCTTGACATGAATATTATAATATGGTATCTATTCAACGCCTTTTCCATATCAGGTTTTAAGGGTAAAAATTACACCTCCGTGGAGGAATTATGGGGATTGTTGAAGAAAAAATAAGACAGTTACGGCGAAAACAGATCAAAATACAAAAAATGGGCGGGGATGCCCAGGTCGAGAAGCAGCATCACCTTGGAAAACTCACCGCCAGGGAACGAATACGGCTTTTTTTCGATAAGGGAAGCTTTCGTGAAATCGACATGCTTGTCAGGCACAGAAGCACGGATTTCGGCATGGAAACGAAAGAAATCCCTTCCGACGGGATCATAACGGGTCACGGCTATGTGAATGGAAGACCGGTTTTCGCGTATTTTCAGGATTTTACGGCCAGGGGCGGTTCCCTCGGCCAGATGCACGCGCATAAAATATGTAAAATAATGGATCTGGCGATCAAGGCAGGGGTGCCTGTCGTCGGATTCAATGATTCGGGCGGCGCGAGGATACAGGAAGGTGTCGACGCCCTCTACGGCTATGGAAGCATTTTTTTCAGGAACTCCCGCGCCTCCGGTGTCATCCCCCAAATTTCGGCGATCATGGGGCCGTGCGCCGGGGGTGCCGTTTATTCTCCGGCCATGACGGATTTCGTGTTTATGGTAAAGGACACGAGCTATATGTATATTACCGGACCTGATGTCGTGCGCGCGGTCAACAGGGAGGAAACGACCCATGAAGATCTGGGCGGCGCCATGGCCCATAATATTAAAAGCGGGTGCGCCCAGTTTGCCTGTGAGGATGATGAGGATACGATAACACAGATCAAATACCTGCTTACCTTTCTTCCCAGTAATAACCTGGAAGAACCTCCTGTCGTCGATACAAAGGATAATCCCCGGCGGCTTTGCCATAACCTGGACAAGATAATTCCGGACAGTAACAAACAGGCGTACGACATGATGGATGTCATCAGAACGATTGTCGACAACGGGGAATTCTTCGAACCCCACCGGTATTACGCGAAAAACATCATTATCGGTTTCGCCCGGCTCAACGGGAGGGTGATCGGCGTAATCGCCAACCAGCCGAAAATCCTCGCAGGGTGCCTCGATATCAACGCATCCGACAAGGCGAGCAGGTTCATCCGGTTTTGCGACAGTTTTAACATACCGCTTCTGTCGATGGTCGACGTTCCGGGATATCTTCCGGGTACGGACCAGGAATGGGGGGGGGTTATCCGTCATGGCGCCAAACTTCTCTGGAGTTATTCGGAGGCGACGGTCCCGAAGTTGACGGTGATTACGAGAAAATGCTACGGCGGTGCCTATATCGCGATGAGTTCGAGCCACCTGGGCGCGGACATGGTATTTGCCTGGCCCTCCGCCGAAATAGCGGTGATGGGCGCCGAAGGGGCCGTCAATATCATATACAGAAACGAAATCAAGGAAGCGGCAAATCAGGATGAACGAAGAAAAGAGAAAATCAAAGAATACGAGGAACTCCTCTATAATCCGTATATAGCAGCCGCGCGGGGATACATCGACGCGGTTATCAGGCCGTGTGATACCCGTTACCGGCTTATTGACGCATTGGAGATCATGAGTACCAAAAGTGAAGTACTTCCGCCCAAAAAGCATGGTAATATACCTGTATAGGAGGAAACATGGACTCAGACCTTAAAAAGAAAGCGGCAATCGCCGCGGTCCTCTATTATGTAAAAGCGGAGGAGGAACTCCAGCAGCAGATCAGGCCGCCGGTCGTAGCACGTATGCCGAGTCCCTGGCAGCTTCAGGGGCGGCAGTCGATGATGCATATGAGAAATCTGATTCAGCGTCGCGTCCTGAAACGGATATAGGGGTCGTTTTCAAAAACAAGTATGAGGAGGTTACCGATGAAGCCGGATAATCATGGAAAGGTTGAACTTACCGGTATGCAGTATGGGAAAAAAAGGCCGAAAGCCGCGAATCCTGTTAAAATACAGGATCTTACCTTCCGGGACGGACACCAGTCTATTTTCGCCACGCGCGGACGGACGGAGGATATGATTCATATCGCGGAATCAATGGATAATGTGGGATTTTATTCGATGGAAGTATGGGGCGGCGCGACCTTTGACGCCGCACACCGCTATCTGGGTGAAGATCCCTGGGAGAGAATCCGTGTCCTCAAACGTTATCTGGTCAATACCCCGCTGTCCATGCTTCTTCGCGGCCAGAATCTCGTCGGGTACAGGAATTATGCCGACGATGTCGTTGAAGCATTCGTCGGGCGTGCGTGTGACAACGGAATCGACATTTTCCGGGTTTTCGATGCGTTGAACGATTTCAGGAATTTCTCGACGGCCGTCAAGGTGATACAAAAAAATAAAAAACATTTCCAGGGATCGATCTGCTATTCCCTTACCGAACAGCGGATGGGCGGGGATGTCTATAATCTCGATTATTATGTAAAGAAGGCAAAGCAACTTCAGGATATGGGCGCGGATTCGATCTGCATCAAGGATATGGCCGGACTTATCGCACCGTATGATGCCTACAACCTTATCAGGACATTGAAGGAAGAAGTGAAAATACCCATTCAACTCCATACTCATTTCACCTCGGGTATGGGCGATCTCGCCCTCCAGAAGGCGATCGAGGCCGGTGTCGACATCGTCGATACCTGTATGGCGCCGTACGCCTACCGGACATCCCATCCCGCGATCGAACCGATCGTGGTATCGCTTCTGGGCACGAACCGCGATACGGGGTTCGATATCGAACAACTTGCCGAGATCGACAAGGAAATCGAGGGACTGGTTCCCAAGTACAGACATTTTCTCGATTCCACGAGGCTTTCGGTCATCGATATCAATGTCCTGCTTCATCAAACACCGGGAGGAATGCTTTCCAATCTCGTGAATCAGCTGAAACAGATGGGAGAACTCGATCGGCTGCACGACGTGTTCGAAGAACTCCCCAGAGTAAGGAAGGATCTGGGGCAGGTGCCCCTCGTCACCCCGACAAGCCAGATTGTCGGTATTCAGACAGTCAACAATGTTCTTTTCGACAAGGACGGCGATCGGTACTCAAAAATCACCGAACAGGTAAAGGATCTTTGTTTCGGGCTATACGGGAAAACCCCGGTACCGATAAATCCCGAAGTAATGGAGAAAGCCCTGAAAGATTATCCGCGCGGCAATAAACCGATAACATGCAGGCCCGGGGAGATTCTCGAACCGGAACTCGGGAAGGTGAAGGAAGACGTCAAGGATCTCGCAAAGGATATGGACGATGTGCTCGTATGCGCGCTTTTCCCGGTAACGGGTAAACGGTTTTTAAAATGGAAATACGGTCTCGAGGAAATACCGCCCGAAGTAAAACCAAAAACACTCGAAGATGTCAAAAAGGAAAACGAGCTTATCGAAAAGGCACTCGCCGGTGAGCTTGCGGAAAAACCCAAAAAGGAAGTTCCCCAGAAACCGGAACATATCAGGGCGTTCGACGTATTCGTCGACGGAGAATATTTCAAGGTCGAAGTAAACGAACAGGGGGATGTGCAGGCATCCGTCACTCCTCCCATAAAGGCGACCTATCAGAAACCCGCTGAAAAATCCGCCGGGGCGGTTAAGCAGGCATCAAAACCGGTTGAAACACCTGTTGCGATCGCCGTGGCTGAAGGAGGTGCGGTCGTTACGGCACCGATGCCCGGTATGATCGTCGATTACCAGAAAGGGGTGGGTGACAAGGTAAAGGCCGGAGAGACGATCCTCGTCATCGAAGCAATGAAGATGAACAACAACATTGACGCTCCCTGCAACGGGGTCGTCAAGGAAATATCTCATTCGGCAGGGGATTCCGTGGCAAAGGGCGCGGTACTCGCCGTTATCGAAAAGGAATAGCGGCCGTACGTACCGGGTTCTCGAAAACGGATAACCGTTTTCGAAGGGCGCGATCCTCGCTTGTGAACGGCGTATCGATATCTCGTGTTCATATAACGAGTCGATCGAGTCCGGGAGGAGTAAATTCGAAGCGCGTCGCAAGCACGTGGCGTACGAGATCGAAGACCGATTCGGCGTGATCCAGGACAATCGAATCCGATGAAATGACAATACCCGTATAATTTTTCAGCGGATAATCCGCGGACGGTACCACTTCGATGGAAATCGGGAAATGAAACCGCGCCTTGCAATACCCGCGCAAATCGCGGGCCATTTCTCCCGAGTGTGAAACAGGGGCATCGATATAGAGATCGAGTCGTCCGGGTAACAGGACCGTAAAAACGCTGAAAATTTCGCTGATGGCGCGCTCCGTTATTTTCGTTGGACGATAGCTGCCGTGAATTCCGGAAGAATCCCTCACCACACCGTCGTCCGAAATAAAAACCGGAAAACCCTTTAAATAACTTTCGATCGTGATGAGGACGTTATACCAGTCAATACCTAAAGGACGTGCTTTTACCGCTTCATGCCGGATCATTTTCTTTTTTCGTGTCGCGGCCACCTCATCCTGAATGACTCCCCTGAACAAACAGTTTCTCTGCAGCCTCGTCAATCGGTATCTGTCTCCGACGAGCTTCAGGAGTGCTTTTGGCGGATACTGTCTGTTTCTGAGAAAACGGTAATCGTCGATTGCGTCTCTGAACGACATGGAAATCCCTTGCGTTTTTTTTTCAATACCGGTATTTGCGTCCTGCGGTTTTCCGTCATTGACAATGCTCAAACAAATACTATACAATGATAAATATTATCATGGAAGAGAAAAGAAGCAAAAAACAGGATATTTCAAATAACAAGGGATTGTATGCCCGTATATACGGCCGGGTGCAGGGCGTGGGATTCAGATATTCCACCATAATGCAGGGGAGGGGGCTGTTTCTTTGCGGGTATGCAAGAAATATGGACGACGGGAGTGTCGAGGTTGTCGCGGAAGGGGATGTCGAACATCTCCGTCGCCTGCTTTCCTGGCTCAAAAAGGGGCCCACCGGTTCCCGGGTCGACAGAGTCGATTCACACCCCATACCCTATTCCGGCACATACAGAACATTCGGTGTCGAATATTAGCCGTAATACCTAATGAAGGCGTTCGCCCCCGGCGTGGTGCCTTTTACCGGCGCGCCGTATCATCGCCGTATTTATTTTTTCGTCATGGAACGCTGTATTTTCGCCCACGAATCCTTGAGGTTTACCGTCATATTGAAGACGGGATGGCCTGGGGAGGAATCGGGATCGACGCAAAAATACCCCTGGCGTAAAAACTGGAATGTCTGTCCCGGCTGAGTTTCCGCGCATCCGGGTTCGATCATACAATCCATTATCACATCGAGTGATTCCTTGTTGATATTGACCGTCCAATCATCTCCTTCTTCTATATCGAGGGGGTTCTCCTTTGTAAAAAGCCGGTCATACATCCGCACTTCGGCACGTATCGCATGGGCCGCCGACACCCAATGTGAGGTGCCGAGGACCTTTCTTCCGTCGGACGTCCATCCGCCGCGGGATTCGGGATCATAAGTGCAGTGCAGTTCGATGATGTCTCCGGTTTTTTTATCCTTAACCACGTCGATACATGTGATATAGTAGGCATGTTTGAGTCTGATTTCTTTTCCCGGAGACAGCCTGAAGAATTTCTTCGGCGGATTCTCGAGGAAATCGTCCTGTTCGATGTAAATGACACGGGAAAAGGGTATTTGCCTCGTTCCCATGCTTTCGTCTTCAGGGTTGTTGTCGGCATCGAACCAATCGACTTTGTCTTCGGGGTAATTGTCGATAACGACCCGCAGGGGCTTCAGGACCGCCATCACCCGCGGGGCGTGTTTGTTCAACTCTTCCCGGATATAGTATTCGAGCATGGCGATATCGGCAGTACTCAGGGTTTTGGAAATACCGGCACGGGCAATAAATGCCCGTATCGCCGCGGGTGTATAGCCGCGGCGTCTGAGTCCTGAAAGCGTCGGCATCCGCGGATCGTCCCATCCGGACACATATCCCTTCTGCACGAGTTCCAAAAGCCTGCGTTTGCTCATGACCGTATAGGTGAGATTGAGCCGGGAAAACTCGATCTGCTGCGGGTGGCATTCGACATCGAGTTCGTCCAGAAACCAGTCGTAAAGCGGCCGGTGGTCCTCGAATTCAAGCGAACAGAGCGAATGGGTGATGCCCTCGATCGAATCCGAAAGGCAGTGGGTGAAATCGTACATCGGATAAATACACCATATATCTTCTGTTCGATGGTGATGCGCTTTTTTGATCCTGTATATCGTGGGATCGCGCATATTGAGATTCGGATGGGCCATATCGATTTTGGCGCGAAGAACGCAGGCGCCTTCATCGAATTCCCCGTTTTTCATTTTTTGGAAGAGGGAAAGGTTTTCTTCGACGCTGCGGTCACGGTAGGGACTGTTTTCCCCCGGTTCGGTGAGTGTTCCCCGATATGCACGTATTTCATCGGGACTCAGATTATCGACATATGCCTTTCCCTTTTTAATCAGGGCAACCGCGTACTCGTAAAGCGCTTCGAAATAGTCCGATGCGAAATATTCCCGGTCTTCCCAGTCGAAACCGAGCCACCGTATGTCCTCACGTATCGACTCAATGTATTCAACCTCCTCTTTTTCGGGATTTGTATCGTCGAATCGAAGATTGCATAGACCGCTATAATCCAGGGCGATCTCAAAATTGATACAGATCGCTTTGGCGTGGCCGATATGGAGGTATCCGTTCGGTTCCGGGGGAAACCGCGTATGAACCCTTCCCCCGTTCTTGTTGTTTTTTATGTCCTCGGCAATTATTGCACGAATAAAATCCAGAGATCTTTCTTCTCCCTGAATATTCGTCTCCTCGTTTCCCATCACTATTCTCCTCCCCCTTTTTATATATCGATGTATTGTCAATCCCTTACGAGATAAAACTCGACGCGCCTGTTTTTCCACCTGTTGACCATATCGTTATGGGGAACGAGGGGATAGGTTGCCCCATGACCAATGGTTTCAATTTTTGACGGATCACAGCCCTCATCGACAAGCTCTTTTTTTATCGCTTCCGCCCGTTTCTTTGTCAGGGGGATGAGCACATTGGTGTTCTCGGCTTCGGCCGCCTTTTTATCGTTTATTTTTGATTTAGGCATGAGGGCGTGGCCTTCGATCTGAAGTCTGTAATCCGGATACCGCTTCAGGAGTCGGGTGATTGTCCTGATGGTTTTTTTGTTCATTTTGACTTTATCGCTGTCGACCCTCGAGTAATCAGCTTCATAGGCGTTGAATACGACGGCCCATATCTTTATCCGGTATCGCCCGTCTTTTGTCCTTTCAAGGAGGACATCCACGGGAATCTTTGTCTCTGAGCTTCCCGTATTGTTGCACGCGTCCGTCATGGTTATCTTTGCCCGGTAATCCGTCGCGATATCGACGATCGTACTGTCGTCACCGATCCCGTCCCAGGTGACACCGCCTGAAGGGATTGCCATGCCGGTAAAGGTTTTAAACAATTCATTCTCTTCATTATATATTTCGATCTTCCAGCTTTCGGTTCCGCTTATATCATCGGAGGAAAAGGATATGGTAAGCATATCGTTCCGGCCGTCACCGTCCGGTGAAAAAGGGAGGGGATTTGCCTCGATCCGGGGCTGCGGCGGTGTATTGTCGAGGGTGAATTTTCCCGAATTCTCAGAAACAGGTTTGTTCCCGTTTATGTAATTGAGGGTAAGCACGCCCGTGTAAACGCCTTCATCGGCAAGACCGCCGTTCTTTTTGCCGTCCCAGAGCAGGGATTCGGGCGGCGCTCCGTTGCCGGAAAAGGTTTTCTGTGCACCCCTTGCGGAATGCGTCATTTCAACCTTCCATGATTGTAATTTATCCGTCTGACTCGCTGCGATTTCAAATTCGATGGTATCGACAACCCCGTCTCCATTGGGAGAAAAGCCCGGTGAAATCGCCCGGATTGACGCAGAGATCGCGCTCGTGTCGAATTTGGCGGCCCCGAGGTTTGCCGGAGTCGGTTCGGCTTCCGGTTCGGCGGTCGGTTCAGGTTCCTGCGGAGTTGTTCCGCATCCCAGAAATAATAAGCCAAAGCATAATACCGTGATACCCAAAATATTTCGTTTCATATAATGCTCCTCCTCTCATGGAACAAAAGGTGAAAAAGTCCGGCACGCTTTATTGTTATTTAAAAAAGCGATCGTAAACGTATATAATTTGTAAAGAGTGTCATAAAAAAAGTCAAGCAATTTTCTGCCCCGCTGTCTTTGTTCACCTGTAAAGCCCGTGTTCGACAATATATGCAAAAACCGCCGGATCGAGGTATCGCGATGCTTCGATGTCTTTTTTATCCTTCAATAATTCCCTCACCTGTGTCGATGAAACCTTCATTATCGGCTTGTCCGCGGAAAGATACATGTGCGGGGGCTTGCGGTACCATTCCACGGTATTGTCGACCGCCACTCCCTGTCTCGGAACGACGACAAATCTCACGAGTTTTTCCAGTGCCTCGTACTCGACCCATGTATGAAATGCATTGGCGTTATCCAGGCCGATAATGAGACTGATTTCGTACCCTTCCTTTATAAATGCTTCATCGAGCAGCTTTTTCATGAGATAATAAGTACCGCCTGAAAATTCGTTTCTTATTTCGTAGTCGCACACCTCGACGCGCGCATCCTTTGAAGCGGCCATGGAACACATAGTGAGTCTATGTTCCGGCGATGCCAGGCGTTTGTTGAAGATATGGGTGAAACAGGGCATAATCCACACGACGTCGAAAATCCGGACGGTATCGAGGACAAACGACGCGATCTCGATATGCGCTCTGGTAACGGGATTGAACGCCCCGCCGAGAATCGCGACCTGGATTTTCTTTTCCCTCCCCCGGTACCGGCCGAAACGTTTCGAGAAGGCCTCGTCGATTTCTCTTTGCAGATCCGACATGTTCCGTATCCCTTATTTCCCGGCCAGTGCTATGGGAAAATCCCTGATCGTATCCGGCTTTGCGGTGACCGGTGTCTGCCTTCCCCCGGTCAGCTTTTTGACGCGCTCGGAGATGTAGAGATCGAGTTGATTGATGGTAATGGTTCCTTCACCGATATAATCCGCTTTTCCGCTTATTCCTTCCACCAGGGCGAGGGTGAACGCGCCGTTCCCCCATCCTTCGTTTTCCAAAGAGTACTGGTTGCCTGATGAGGAACAGAAAACAACGGCGCCGTTTTCCGCGTGAATGAGTTCCATGACCTCCTTGTTCGTGTCGAGGTGGAGAATGCCCCTCCGTCCGGTGACACTGATGAGCCCCGAATGACATGTGTCCATAAAGTAGACCACCTTGCCGGCTATCGATTGTATGGTTGTGGCGATATCGTTCGAGGGGAGGCAGGTCCGTTTTATCTTTTGAAGATCCGCCTCCACGGGGAGATAATAGAGGTTTCCCGTATTGTCATTGATGCCGTGGCCGGCAAAGAAAATCATCGCGATGTCGCGGGAGGTTGTTTCCTTCTGAATCCAGTCGAGGCCGTCCAGAATATTGTCTTTCGTCGCCTTTTCATCGGTAAGCAGGGTGACGGTCACTTCGCCGTAGAGCCGTTTTTTCTGTACGGCCATCGCCTTTGAGAAGTCCGCCGCGTCCTTTGCCGCGAATCCAAGACGCAGCTGGGGGTCTTCATACGCCGAAACACCAACGGAAAGCAGATATAGTTTCGGCATCAGGGAATCATGACCGGATGTACCGGTTTTGGTGATGCTGATACAAACCGGTTCACTCCATCCGAAAGCGTTTCGCGCGCAGACCGTGATATCGTTCGGTCCCGGTACGAGTTCGCAGGAAAGCGGGATTTCCTTTCCTTCGGGCGCGATGAAATTTTTCAGGTTTTTTGTTTCATAAGGTCTGCCCCCCCGCAATATTTTCAGTTGCGTTACCGGCTGGTTTGACGGTGTACGGACCGAGACGACGAGGGAAACCGATTTCTCGGCGGTTTCCGTAAACGGGGCGGGTTTGACGATACTGACAACGGGGGGGAGGATTTCGAATATTTCTTTTTTCGCCGTCTTACCGCCGGCGATACCGTCCGCCGCTTCGACGGCGATACCGTCCGCCGCTTTCAGGGATTCCGTTTCGTTCTTTTCCTCGAGAAGGAAAGGGATGACATCGGGCCGGTAGAAACGGGACGAAAACCGGCCTGCCGGGAAAAAGTCCGCCGCGCGGTCGATACCGTTTTCGACATGCCATCCGATAAGATCCTGGGCGCCGGCCGAACAATCGTAATAGCCGGACGGACTGAAGAGGATCCATCGTTTGCCGTCGCCGTGAACGAAAAGGGTAAGCAGGAGGTTCCCGCTGTCGAGACCGTACCATTGAAGGGTGCCGTTGCCGCAGGCGACGACACATATTTTTTTTTCGTCAGCGATATTGACCGCCCATCCGTGATCGGGAAGGGGGGCTTTCCAGAGTAAAGTTCCTTTTTCATCGGCGCAATAAAGATGTTGACTCGTACCCAGAACGCACCGTTTGCCGTCCTTCGATACGGCGGCGCTTCTCGATCGTTCGTTTTTAACCAGGAACCCGCATTTTTTCCCGTTGATGCACGGCGAGACGTCGTCGAGCCAGTGCGTCACGGCGAGACCTTCCCTGTCCGTTACCGCGAGGGGAAAAGATGAAGTTTCACGTCTCAGTTCTCTCATCCCGATCGAAAAGGTAAATGTGGCCGGGCCTTGCGGTTTGAATGACACCGTCGAGGCGTCGGGTGAAAACCTCAGGTACCGGGATTGATAGTTGCCGAAATCCGGGATCTCGGCTTCCCGGTGGAAATACGGCTTGCCGTCGCAACCGATTCTCCCGATTTCGGGAAACCCGCTGCAGTACGCGACGGAATTACCGGGTAATGGTTTGAGGTCGAAAATCGTGTTCCTGCATACGGGATAATCCTCGTATGCCCCTTTGCCCCCGTTTTTGTACATACGGACGGGGTATCGCCAGTACCGCCCTTCGTCGGTCCGGTGTCTGCCTCCGGCGGCAAGGAAGGTTCCGTCAGCGGACCAGCAGACGCAGGAGAGATCGGAACCCTGCGACAGGCCGCCGGCCGGCGGTTCGTACAGCGGGGCGAGGGATTCCGATGAAAGGACTTCGAGTTTTTTCAAGCCGACGTAGCCGATCGCGCACCGGGCGCCGTCGGGTGAGAAGTCGATGCCATACGGTTCCCTGCCCGCCCCTTCGCGCCGGGCGATCAACCGATACGAATCGTCGTAAAGCCTTATCGTTCCGTCGTCGCATACCGAAGCCAGCCTCATGTCTTTTGAAAAACAAGCGTTGTAACCCGCTTCACCGTAATTTTCGAGGATACGGGATATTTTCCATGTTTCGGCGGAAACGACGGCGATACCCTTACCCCCGCCGAGACAGACGGAAAGCCATGCGCCGTCCGGTGAAAACTCGCAATCAAAGACGACATGATCGAGCCCGCCGATCCTCCCCGTCATCTCACCCGTCGCCGTATTGAATACATACAGGCAGTATTCACCCGCCACATTCTTTCCGGTCCAGCCGCCGGTCACGGCGGTCGACCCGTCGGGCGAAAGCGCGCACGCATACAATTTTCCTTCGTTTCCCGGTGCGATCGGGGGTCTGAAAACACGGATCAAGGCTCCGCCGGCCGCATCCCACAGGCGGGCGGTTTTATCCGAAGAACAGCTGAGAAGGTATTTCCCCGCCGCGTCGCGATCGATCTTGTGAACGGTCGATGTGTGCATTTCCGTGTTTATCCGCAGCCCGGGTGTGGATGTATCCCCGGACGAAGCGGTGAAAGAGGCGATACAAAGAATCAGGAAGGCGGCGATTGCAGGTTTCATGATAAAAAGGTATCATACATAAAAAAACGGGTCAAGAATGGGAAAAATCGAGAAGGTATCCCGTGAAATGAAAAGGATTCGGAGTGCGGGTACTGCCTTGAAAAAGGATTTGACCGGCGGCGAACCATGTAGTAACAATGATATATCGGTCGGGCATGTGAAGCCTGTTGTCGCCGCACGTTGCGGTTAACGGGGTGAAAAGCCTTTCGATGAGATCGGGCCAACAGAAGGAGAAGTCATGCGAACCGTCGGGAACGAAGCGTCATGGATCGGTATTGCAAAATGTGTTGCGAGGGGAATCCGTTACCGGGTGCTTTTTCATACGCTCGAAGCGGGCGGCGGGTATTTGAGCCAGGCGTGTTCGTCGGCGGAAATCCTCGCCGTCATGTACACAAAGGTCATGCGTCTCCCCGCACCCGGTTCCCCGCTGCTTCCAGGAGCGTTTCGCGGGGTTCCCGGGCCGAATAATCGGGATTACACGACAGGCGCCCTTTACAACGGCCCGCGGGACGCCGAACACGACCGCTTCATCCTTTCTCCCGCCCATTACGCACTCGCCCTCTATGCGGCGTTGATCGAAACGGGAAGAATGCACGAAGCGGGGCTTCGTGATTTCAATAAAGACGGATCGTCAGTCGAGATGATCGGCGCCGAGCATTCGCCCGGCATGGAGGTGATGACCGGTTCGCTCGGGCAGGGCATCAGCCAGGCCGCGGGCATCGCGCTTGCCAGGAAAAAGAAAGGGGAGTCCGGCAAGGTCTGGGTTTTTATGTCCGACGGCGAGTTCCAGATCGGACAAACCTGGGAGGCGGTCGAATTCGCCGCGTACCACGGTTTGACGAACATCGGTATGTATGTCGATGTGAACAGTTACCAGTGCGACGGGAAGATCGATTCGGTTATGGGAATCGATCCCCTGGACAGGCGGCTCGAGGCGTTTGGGGCGGAAGTCGTCTCCTGTCCCGGCCATGACGTCGTCCGCCTTGCCGCCGCCGCTTCCGAATGGAAAGGGGAACGTCCCCTCGTCGTACTGGCGCAGACAGTACCGTGGCAGGGCATCGAGGTACTCAGACAACGGGAACCGAAGTTCCACTATATCCGGTTTCATACGGATGAAGAGAGACAGTCCCTCGCCGATGCGCTTCAATCGTATGAAACGGAAATCGAACGGGAATCCGGTTAAAGGAAGGTGCCATGGAACGATGCAGCCGTGTTCACGCCCGTCATCTTGTCGAATGGGCCAAAGACAAACCCGAAGTACTCGTCCTCTCGGCCGACCTCACCTCCTCGACGGAAGTGGATCTGTTCAGGGACGCCTATCCGGACCGGTTTATTTCGGCCGGGATCGCGGAGCAGAACATGGTAAGCGTCGCCGGGGGGCTCGCGCGGGAGGGTTATATCCCCTTTGTCCATACCTTTGCCGTGTTCCTCTACCGCCGCGCCTGCGACCAGATCGCAATGTCCGTCGCCTACCCGAATCTGCCGGTGAAGCTTTTCGGCTTTCTTCCCGGCATCACCACGCCAGGCGGCGCGACCCACCAGGCGATCGAGGATATCGCCGTGATGCGGCTTCTGCCCAACATGACCGTCTTTGAGTGCGGAGACGCGACCGAGGTCGAAAGCGTTCTCGATGCCGCCATCGCGGTAAACGGGCCCGTGTACGTGCGGATGATCAGGGGGGATATTCCCCGGCTGTTCGATGCCGATAAACCTTTTGTCTGCGACAAACCTCGGGTTTTGCGGAAGGGGGCTGATGTGGCCGTTTTTTCTTCCGGAATCTGCACGGAAGAGGTGATGCGGGTGATCCCCGCGCTCGAAAAGCGGGGTGTGGCGGCCGCCCACATCCATATGTCGACCTTCAAGCCCTGTAAAAGTCCGATAGTGACCGAAGCGATTGCCGGTGCGTCGTACGGGGTGGTGACCGTCGAGAATCACCTGACGAACGGGGGCCTCGCTACCCTGGTCGCAGAGCGTATGGTGGAATGCGGTACCGTTAAAAGGCTTCTCGCGTGCGGAATCCGCGATACCTTTTCACACGGCGGGGGGCGGGCGTATCTCATGAAGGAACACGGGCTGGACGCGTCCGCCGTCATACGGGCCGTGGAAACCCTTGTCGGCAGACCCCTTGACATACCTGAATCGGAAATCTCGGCCGGTGTGCTCCCCGATACACCCAAGGGTTCGCCTTCCGAGGCGCTGTAATGAAGGAACCGGTAAAAGATAGATTTACCGTTACCTACCGCCTTTTTTGCCGTGAAGGTGAAGCCGAGGTGATGGCGGAGGCTTTATGTATCGAGCAGACAATCGAGTTTCCCCTCCAATATGTGCGGAAAGAAAACATCGGACGGGAGGTGATCGGAAGGGTCGAATCATTACGGAAAGCCGGGCGCCGGTGTTACGATGCCGTTATCAGTTTTCTCGATGAAACAGCGGGACCCGATTTCCCGCAATTTTTGAATGTCCTGTTCGGTAATTCAAGCCTGAAACCCGGTATACGGGTCGAACGGATCGACCTGTCGCCGCATATGCTTGGGTTTTTCAAGGGACCCCGTTTCGGGATAGACGGTCTGCGGAAACGCTGCGGCGCGTACGATCGCCCGCTTCTCTGCACCGCCATCAAACCACTCGGGCTGCCGGCGCGCGAACTCGCGCATCGCGCCTACCGGTTCGCATACGGGGGCATCGATATCATCAAGGACGATCACGGCCTCTCGAATCAGGTGTTCGCCCCTTTCAAGGAACGCGCTTCCAGGTGTGCGGAAGCGATACATAAGGCAAATGCCCGTACGGGCGGTGCTGCAATCTACGCGCCGAATATCACCTCCGGATGTGACGAACTATTCGAGCGGGCCGTATTCGCGAAAAGGGTGGGGGCCGGTGCTTTTCTGATCTCGCCCGGGCTCGCGGGCTACGACGCCGTGAAACGGATCGCTTCAAGCGATGATCTGGACCTTCCCCTCATCTACCACCCGGCATTTCAAGGAAGTTTTGTCACGAACGGCATGTCGGGGATTTCTCCGGCGGTTCTTTTTGGAGAACTTCCCCGTCTCGCGGGCTCGGACGCGGCTATTTTTCCGAATTTCGGGGGAAGGTTCACATTCAGCAAGGCCTCATGCGGGGGTGTCAGGGACGGCTGCGTGAGAGATATGACGGGAATCAGGAAGATCTTTCCGGTACCGGGGGGCGGTATGGGACTTTCGTCGCTTGATATGATGAAAGATTTTTACGGAACGGATGTGGCGTTTCTCATAGGCGGTGACCTTTTCGCCCATGGAAACGACATCGTCTCCACATGCCGGATGTTCAGGGAAATCGTCATGTCGGTTTAAATCAAAGGGAAGACCGGGATTTTGTATGGAAACCCGTCATTGCCGATGCCGTATACTTTGTTCGCCATACGCTTTCCGTATCGCGAAAAAAAGTATATTTTATGGTTAATATGCTTTATTAAGGAGTATCGCCCATGAAAAAAATCAGACAACTGCAAAAAGGACGCCGCGTCGTCCGCATCGTCGTTTTATTGCTCGTGCTGGCGACATCGACAACCCTCGGTTTACTGCATCAGTACGGGAAAGGGTGGACCCCGGCGGGTGTGGACGCATTCTGTCCTTTCGGGGGGATCGAATCGGCCATCACCCTCATTACCACGGGCGCGATGTTGAGCAAGATCGCATGGAGCAGTTTTATCCTGCTTTTCGCCACCCTCATTGTGGCGGTCCTCTTCCGCCGGTCGTTCTGCGGCAGCCTCTGCCCCCTCGGTACATTGCAGGAGTTGTTCGGGAGGGCTGGTAAAAAGATCTTCAAAAAACGTCTCGAAGTTCCGGCCGTACTCGACAAACCGGCGCGGTACATCAAGTATATTGTTCTGGTCGTATTTGTCGTTCTATCGGCAATCCTGGGGGAACTCGCAATACGGCCATACGATCCGTGGGCAACCTACCACCACCTCTTCTCTTCCGATCTTTTCACCGAGTTTTCAATAGGATTCGCAGTGCTGGCGGTTAGCCTGGCCGGTTCCTTCTTCGTGGACCGTTTTTTCTGCAAATACCTTTGTCCCATGGGGGCCTTCCTGGGACTGATCAACAGGATCGGTCTTTTCCGGATCAGGAGAAACGACACGACCTGTATTCATTGCCACGCGTGCAACAAGGCCTGTCCGGTCAATATCAAGGTCGAGGAGACGGTTACAGTCGACTCTTCCGAATGCATCGCCTGTTCGGAATGCGTGAACGTTTGTCCGGTCGAAAATACACTGTTTATCGAAGGGCCCAAAAAAAGCAGAGTCTCTCCCTTTACCGTTACAACGGCCTCCTTTCTTATCTTCGCGGCCGTTATCGGGGCGGCGACGATAACCGGCGGTTTCGAATGGACGTTGAAAACACTGGAAGAAACGACCGGCGAACAAGGCGCGTTCAATCCGGACGATATCAAGGGTCGGGATACCTTCAGACAGGTATCGGAATTATCCGGGGTCGATGCCGGGCTCATTATGGAGCATTTTTCCATTACCGAAGAGCAGTTCGACAAGCCGATCAGGGACGCCTCGCATGAAGACGGCTCCGGATTCGAGACGGAGGATGTCCGCGAGTTCATACGGCAGCAGTTGAAAGACCGCTGATCGCTTGACAAATCAGGCCGGGGTGAATACGATGTGATTGCATATCTGCGGTAACGATAACGTTATCGTATGGACGCCGATGTGCGGACCGGTCTTTACTTCGGAATGAAAAGCGGCCGGAAAAAAGACAGGCGTTACTGTTTCGATCAATAGTATGAAAGAAGGAAGCGGTACCAGGTATGAAAGAAAAAGGATATGTTATCGGAATCGATTTTGGAACGGATTCCGTCCGAGCCCTGCTCGTCGACGCATCGGACGGGAGTGAAATCTCAACGCATATTTATCATTACCGGCTGTGGAAATCGGGCCTCTATTGTGATCCCGTCAACAACCGGTTCAGGCAGCATCCCCTGGATTATATTGAGGGATTGGAGGAGGTTGTCACCGGGTGTCTGAAAAAAGCCCCGAAAGAAGCGGCAAGAAACGTCGCGGGTATTTCCGTGGATACGACCGGTTCCACCCCCTGCGCCGTCGACAGACGGGGAATGCCGCTTGCCCTGAGGTCCGAATTCAACGACAATCCGAACGCGATGTTCGTGCTCTGGAAGGACCATTCCGCCGTGAAAGAGGCGGATGAGATCAATCATCTGGCAAAAACATGGGGGGGAACCGATTACACGAAATATTCGGGGGGTGTCTATTCCTCCGAATGGTTCTGGGCGAAATTGCTGCATGTCATCAGAACCGATTCGTCCGTCAGGGAAGCCGCCTGTTCCTGGATCGAACATTGCGACTGGATACCCGCGTTATTGACCGGGTGCAGCGACGCGGCGTCGGTCAAACGCAGCAGGTGCGCGGCCGGGCATAAGGCAATGTGGCACGAATCCTTTCACGGTCTACCCCATCGGGACTTTCTTGTAAAACTCGATCCCCTTCTTGACGAAATAAGGGGAAGGTTGTATCGGGATACGTACACGAGTTGTGAAAAAGCGGGAAGCCTTTCACCTGTGTGGGCGAAGCGGCTCGGGATAGGCGGCCGCGAGGTGGCCGTGGGTGTCGGTGCGTTCGACGCCCACATGGGCGCTGTCGGGGGCGGAATAAGACCGTATGTGCTGAGCAAGGTGATGGGAACTTCGACCTGTGACATGTTGATCGCCCCGCTTGACGATATCGGCGACAAACTCATCAGGGGAATCTGCGGCCAGGTGGATGGTTCAATCGTTCCCGGTATGATGGGAATGGAAGCGGGACAAAGCGCCTTCGGCGACATTTATGCATGGTTTCAACAACTTCTCGCATGGCCGCTTCTGCATGTTATCGGCAAGGCCGATACGGATGAAAGGAAAAGGGAAAACATAACCGGGAAGGCGGAGGACCGGATCATTCCGGAGCTTTCACGGCAGGCGGCGGCACTTCCTGTCGATGAATCGATTATCGCGATCGACTGGATGAACGGGAGGAGGACGCCGTATGCCAATCAGCTGGTCAAAGGCGCGATTGCCGGACTCAATCTCGGAAGCGACGCTCCGCGAATTTTCCGGGCACTCGTTGAAAGTACCGCCTTCGGTGCAAAAAAAATCGTGGACCGTTTTCATGAAGAAGGAATAGAAATAAAGGAAGTGATCGCCCTTGGCGGGGTAGCAAAAAAATCGCCGTTTATCATGCAGGTTGTCGCGGACGTGCTCGGCAAAAAGATAAAAGTAGCGGCATCGGAGCAGGCCTGCGCTCTCGGTGCGGCGATGTTTGCCGCTGTCGCGGCGGGGATTCACAAGGACATCGAAACCGCCCAGGCGGCCATGGAAAGTGGTTTCGAGAAGGAATATGTCCCCGATCCGGACAGAAACCGGCAATACGAAAGGCTTTACGAGAAGTATTCGGCGTTCTGTGCATTTATCGAAACGCAGACCGGGCGGCTTGACGAATAGAACACCGCCCGAATCATATCGGTTATGCCGGGAGGTCCTCTTTGTCGTGAGCGTCTCCCGTCATGTTCATTTCCCTGTACAGACCGTAGAGATAATAACCGCCGTTCATATTTTTGGCCATGAATCCCTGCTGGAGAAGCTGGCGTGCTGCGTAGTAAGACCGCTGACCGCTCAGGCAATACACCCAGATGTCCCTGTCCCGGGGCAGCGAAGCCGTCTCTTCCCTTAAAACATTCACATTGATATTGACCGCGTTTTCCAGATGCGCCGCCTCATATTCCCGACGTGTCCTGACATCGAGGAGGAATACGTTCCGGTCGGGATAATCGTCCCAATGAACAATCCCGACGTATCCGCGGAGAATGTTGGCGGCGATCATTCCCGCGATATTAACGGGGTCCCTGGCCGCGCCGTACTGGGGAGCGTAACAGAGTTCGGCCTGCTCGAGATCGTACACGGTCCCCCCTTTTTGTATCGCCATACTGATCACGTCGATCCGTTTTTCCGTTCCAGTTCCCCCGATCGCCTGGGCGCCGAGTATTTTCCCGTCGTCGGGGGAAAAAAGAAGCTTTATAAGCATGTATTCGGCTCCGGGATAGTATTCCGCGTGATTCGCGGGATTGAGGTGGATCTTCTCAAAGGAAAACGGGGGGGAGTCTCCGTACATTTTTTTTATCTGATTCTCACTCAACCCGGTTGCGGCAATGGTGAGTCCGGCGATGCCGCAGACGAACGTTCCCTGAACGCCGCGAAATTCGGGCATCGGGGGCTTGCCGAATATGCAATCTGCGACCAGCCTGCCCTGGCGGTTCGCGGGACCGGCTAGGGGAAGCAGCGCCGGTCTGCCCGTTGTGATATTGGTGACCTCGACCGCATCGCCGACGGCCCAGATATGGGGGACGGAGGTCTGCATATGGCCGTTCACCGAAATACCCCCCGATTCCCCGATCTCGCACCCCGCGCCGCGGGCGAGTTGTGTTTCGGGTTTGACGCCGATCGAAAGAATCACCATATCCACCGTGATCCTGGCGCCGGAGGCGCAGACGACGGTGAGTGTATTGTCGTCATTATGAATGAATCCGGTTACCCGGTTTCCCAAACGAAGCGAGACCCCTTGATCGTTCAGATGCCGGTGAATGACGGCCGCCATTTCGGGATCGATCTGGGGCATGAGTTGATCGAGCATCTCGATCAACGTCACCGCTATCTTTCGTTCGTGTAGATTTTCCGCCATTTCAAGCCCGATAAATCCGCCGCCGATCACGGCCGCTCTGGCAACATTGTGTCCGTCGATCCACGAGTGTATCGCGTCGGTATCTTCGATGGTTTTGACGGTGAATATCGCCTTTGCATCGATGCCATCGATATCGGGAACAAGGGGGGACGCCCCCGGTGAAAGGAGAAGCTCGTCATATGATTCACGGTACCTTGTCCCCGCCTCGCGATCCTCGACTTCGACTTCCTTTTTCTCACTCTCTATGGAAACAACACGATGATGCAGCCTGACATCGATGTTGAACCGCTTTTTGAAGAGGCTGGGTTTTGTGACGATCAACCTGTCCCTTTCCTTTATAATGTCACCGACGTAGTAGGGAAGACCGCAGCTTGCAAACGAGACATGGGAGCCCTGTTCGAAAAGAATAATTTCCGCTTCCTCGGAAAGCCTGCGCGAGCGTACGGCGCACGATGAGCCGCCGGCAACGCCGCCCACAATTATAAGCCTTTTTTTCATGCCGTTTTGTCCTTTCTGTATGATGTATTGCTGTCCGCTTCTCGTGCCATCACTAAAATATAATCGAAAAACCGGATTTAGCCCAGAAGGGAAGAAGGAAAAGCGTGGCCGTATATTGATGAAAAACAAAAATAGTGATAGCCTCACGATGACCGGTCCGCCGGTCACCCGGAAGGCGAAAAGGAAGATAACGCTATGATCAGATATTACGGCGCCGTATGCCTTGTGTTCCTGCTGCTTGCCGGCTGCGGGATCACCAGATCGCTTTTAAGCCCTGAGACGACCGGAATGTATGACGATGAACTCGAGGTAAGGTTGATCGAAGAGAACCTGACATTGCGGCTGGGAATGGAGAGATCGGAGATTATCAGACGCTTTGGGGGTGATTTGAAGGCCGGTTCATCGGGAGACGGCATTTCATCTTACCCTTTTTCTTTTTGTTACGATGAGGGCAGGGTATCGGCGATTATACTCGGTAATGAAGAAAAAAAACCGAAAGACTATTATGCAACGTCAAGGGGTATCGGGTACGGGGATTCCTTCGAAAAAGTGAAAAACGCGTACAAGGCAGAGCGGCAATTCATGGTCGAAAACGGCCGTATGATTCGGTTCATTTACGACATACGAAAAAAGGCCGTGACATCGGATAAGGCTGTCGAAGCAGAGTCGCTCGAATATCTCGAAGGGGGGACATACGACGCGGCGTATGAAACGCGTCTTCGGGAATGGATATATATCGTGTATATTTTCGATGAAGAAAATCGCCTCAAGCTTTTCGCCGTGGGCGACGGCCCGTCACTGGGTTTTCTTGAAATATGATAAGTGGGTACCGGGATTGGAAGATTTGTGTGTGATTATTTTTGATATGTCATGTAGAATACTCTTACACGCACATGTTCCCGGCGTTTATCGGGATTGTCTCAAGACCGTTTGATATCGACTCATTCTTTGCTCTCCCCATTGATGCCCTTCGTCACTCAACCTTATATATATAGCCGAGAAGCAGCTTTTCAAGCAGGACGGCCGCCTTCCGGTCCGGCGTCCCCGGGGGGAGTGTGAAGCGTTCGTCGATAATCGTCTCGTCCTTTTCACCGTCAATGAGACGGCATGCGGGATCATCTTCTGCGTCCCAGGCTATTTCGAGCCGATACCTGAATCCGTATCCGGAACGGCCTTTCCCCTGTGAGATTTCCGAGCCCGCCCTTTTGAGCAGCGCGATAATCGATTCGGAAGCCGTCCGGACCATTCCCGATAAGTTCAATTCGACTTCAAGGGGAAGACCGAATCCGTTCTGGAGAAGTGCCCCCGGATTAATCCCATAAAGCCTGTTGATTGATGCCCTTCGTTCTTCGCTTCCTTCCGGCAGCAGGGGAACCAGGGCGGAGAGAGCTTCTGCGATTTCCTCTTTTTCCCAGAAGGGATCGAATTTATCAAGGACTTCACGGATGATGCGGGCGTTTTTAAGGAGGATTCCCTCTTCGAGAAGATAATACGCTTCCGCATGGGGAGCAACCGCCGTTTCAATATCGCGGGCCAGCCTGAGATATTTCAGGGCGATGTCGGGGTAATCTTTGTTTGCCTGATAGAACTGCCAGTAGGCATCCTTGAGATTTTTTTCCCTGAGGTATTCCTTTCCCACCGTGAGGCAGGCCATTCTGCACTGCTGCCGGTGATAGTATGCCAGCAAACCATACCGGATGTAGCTGATAAACGAAACGGCCTGTTCGTAGAGTCCCGCTCGCGGAATACGCATCTCCCTGGCGGCAAGACTTGTATAGATATCAGCAAGAATTTCATGGAGTTCTTCGGAATGGCGTATCAGATCCGTACCGAAGTTGAGCATCCATGACTGATCTTTCAGGTTGAAAACATCGTTCGCGTATGCCAGGGCGGTTTCCAGATCGCCGAAGATTCTATGCAGAATCGCTATATTTATCTTTGTCAAAGGCGTTTCGTCTTTTGCCATTCCCGCCTCATATTCCGATAATGCCTTATCGAAGTTCATCTGGGACTGGAAGAGTTCGCCTTTTGCGAGATGGCCGGTCGCCCTGTCCTGGCTTTCGATCGACCGGTTGGTATAGAGGAGTGCCGAATTGAAATTGAAGAAGCTGTGTTCGAGAAGGGAAAGGTTGTAATACGCTACCGAGGAGAAATGATAATCTCCGTCTTCCTCCGCTTCATCAATGGCTTCGAGGTAGTATTTTTTCGATTGTTCGTAATCGTAAATTCCCGAATAAATGGTGCCGAGGGTCATCGTCAATCCCCGGTTTACCTCATAATCATCCCTCGACTGAAGCGTTTCGAGTAAAAGCTTTTCTCCTTTTTCGAGTTGATGGGTTTTGAAGTACATCCAGCCGAGATCGTCAACCGTATCGACACTCGAGGAGTACTCGTCGAGGGGGAAAAGCTCGAGTATTTTCTCGAGGTATTCGATCGATTTCTGTTCCCGGTTGAGGTACCCGTAACAACGCTGAATCTGGTCGAGGGTATCGTAGTCGTATGGATCGATCGTCTCCGCCCCGAGATATTCATCGAGGGCGAGGTTGTAAAATTTTTTTTCGTAGTAAAGATCCCCCAATTCGAGGTGAAATTGGGGTGTATCGGGGAACAGCCTTTTCGCTTCCTGTAACAATGTGACCGCGTATTCATAGTGTTCTTCTGAAATCGCTTTTTCCGCTTCTTCATAGTACCAATCGCTGTCCTTTGACTCCTGCGACAGCGCGCCGGTTTGAATCAGCATGAAGCTGCAAAGGATCATAAATATGAAGGCGCGGGTTTTCCCGGATCTCCGCAAAGCGGCGGTCTTCATCAGATTTTCCTCCTGATGCTGTTAACGGGATTGAGGATGCCGAGTAATCGTATGAAAAGTGATACCTTCGCGTTGAAGAGGGTTTTAAACGCGCGATAGCGTTCCAGTGCGTTTGTGTAATCGATATCGTGAAACTCATTGCCGAATACCGCTTTGAGATAACTTCCCGTCCAGGCGGACAATACCGCTAAATCGTCGAAAAAGGTACGATCGAGCCGTTCCGAGTATTCGAGGAGGGATTCGTCCGTTTCTCGTACCATCCGCAGCCCGTAAAGAATCCCGAGTGTGTGAAGAAAAAGATATTTGACCTTTTTCCGTCGGGATTTCGATGCGATAAAAAATAGATACGGTGAATATTTGAGAAGCAGAATGATAAGCAGCAAGAGAGACGGAAGGGTGAAAAACCAGTACCTCAAAAGCCAGCTCGTTATGGCGATAACGAGTTCCGGGAAACGGAATGCGCTTTGCGATGAAACCTCATGCCCCCCCTCGATTTCGACCAGCTTGTCCTGGTTTTCGAGGATTTCCGAAATAAGGTTTTTTAGCCGGTCGTCGAACTGAAATCCGAACATGAAACTGATATCTTCTCCCGGCGCAATGGTGGTCGATGTGGGGTCGAATTCCATCCAGCCGTAATCCTCAAAAAAGACTTCCACCCAGGCATGGGCCTGGTTTGCTTTTATTTCATAAAAGTTGAGGACTTCCCACTCCGGGTTGGCGAAAAATCCCACGGCCACCCTCGCCGGTATTCCGATGCTTCTGCACATGAGTGCCATGGCGAATGCAAAGTACGAGCAGTAGCCTTTTTTACTGTTAAAAAGAAAGTGGTGGAGTTGATTCCCGTCTGGTGCGATACCGGGTTTGAGTGAATATTTATACTCGTTCTTTAAACGATCCCTGATCGCGAGAACCTTCCCGAGATAATCTCCGGCTTCCGAGGTAATCTCTTCCGCGTACGTCCTGATGATATCGTCGTCGCCGTAATTTGTATAAAAAGCGTAGGCTTCCGGCGGGAAACTCGAGAGGGGATTTCCACGGTAAAGATCTTCCTGGGGATCGAGCTGCGAAACTTTCGATTCGACCCTGTAAATGCGTAAAAATGACGAGCCGTCCCAGTTTTTCAATGGGATTATCTTTACGGGGTAATTCATGGCGATAAGGGAAGTGGGGTCGAAGTTGATAAAAAAATATTCCTGCTCGACCGGTTCTCTTGCTTTATAGCCCGGATCGTCAAGTAATGTCGGTATATCGGGGACCACCGCGGGAATGTCGTCGACCCCTTTTTTCGGGGACTGGTAGAAACCGCTCTCCGGTTTATAGTCCGAAAGGACGAATCGTCGAAGCAGGAGCCGTTCCGCGGGGCCGTTCTTCCGGAAGAGGAGGACAAGATCGTCACTCAGCTTGATTTCGCTTTGAAGCTTTACGTATTTTGAGAAGTCGAACCTGAATAAGGTCGATTCCATAAGACCCCCCTTGTTTCTTGTCGATTCTTCATTGTACCTGTTCAATAAAAAGAGGTAAAAAAGAAGAAGGAGAAAGAGAGGTATCAATACCCAGAAGTATGAAAAAACCACAGGAAGACGGTTTTTTCCCTTTTTTGCCCCTGACGACGCTCGGTGATTGTCATCAAGCTGCGAGAGAACAAGGACAGCTATCTCGACAAGGATAAACGATGCGAGAAAAAGCCCGAAAAAAGTGGGGTGATAAAAGGTAACGTTGAAGTGTGCCTGGGTAAAAAAGACGATGACAAGAAGAAGTGAGTTTAAACCCGTTTCAACAGGGACAAATCCCTTTTTCCGAAGCGCCAGAAAGTTAAACAGCCAGGCGATAAAGGAGGGAATGAGCGCGGGAAAGAAATCCTTGTCAAACAGGAAGAATATAAAGTCCTTTTCTATACCCGTGTCAAAGGGGGAGAGGAGGGTGAAAATAAAAAAGAAAATAAAACGGACTATAATGATGAGGAGTATCGCCGTCACAAGAGCGGGGAGGAACCGCAGCTTTATTTTTTCCATCCAGAGGGCGAAAATGATTGCCAGACAGAAAGCGACGATGAGGTAGACGGGGTTGAGTACATCCTTGAAATGGAGATACGCGTGAAGAAGAAGGCCCAGCAGGGCGATATTACGGAGTATGAATATAATGAGGTCCGGTATCGAAACCGATAATAGCCTAAATTTCCGAAACATATTTCAATCTCCATGGAGTCCTTTTGTACCGGTCGATCTCCGCGGTAAGGGTCTTTTGAAAAATATTCCCGGCCGTTTCGCCACCCGTCCGGTTGCCCGTGTCACCGTCGCGAATGAAAAGTAGCCGTTTGATGTCGAATGACCTTTCCCCATTGTCGGGAAAGTAACAATGTTTGAAATACAGGCTTACTCCCCATCCCCTTTCCTTGATTGTCCCGAGTATATGCGGGAGTGACGTCGATCCGGGTGAGGTAAAAATCAGCGCATGCATGTCCTTTTTTGAAGGAAGGATGATGTTTTTCTCTTCATCTTTCCACCATATACCGGCAAATAAAGAGAGGAGATCCTTTTTTTGTTTCGATGAAAAGACCTCGATCCGCTTGTGTCCCGGTATCGCGAGATTGACGGGGTTGCCATTGTCACAGGCTGCGATCATGATGGAACCGATTACTTCGATAAGGCTGTCGAGATAATCGGCTTCCGGCAGAAGGCTGAGAAGAGGGGTTCGTGTCGGATCAAGGATAAAGAGAAGCCGCACATCAGGCGGAGGTGTTTCCTCTCCTTTTCTTATAAAAAGCTCGCCCGTATGGGCGAACACCTTCCAGTTTAGTCTGCGCACGTCATCGCCCGGATAATATTTTTTTATTTCGAGTAATTCATCGCTTGTTTTTTTTATTTTTCGTGCATCGGTCGTCGCTTCACCTGCGATTTTTATCATGAGTTCATCCCGCTTTATAACGGCCGGATAGACCTTGATATATTCCTCCAGAGGAAGCGAAAACGTTGATAAGGTGAAGCCGAGTAAGTCCTGAAAAATAAAATCATATGTACTGCTTTTATAGATTCCCCGATAAACCGGCGTAAACCCGATTGTTTCCTTGTTGATTCCCGGGGTCAGGAACGCGGATATCAGCAAAGGGATACGGTCCTGCCAGTGAAGCGCGATATTTGCCCTGACGGTGAATCCGGGTATAAAGAACGAGGGCATTTCTGCCTTGATTTCGGCCCATGTTTCCGTTTTCGGGAAAATACCGTTTGAGGAGAGAGTGAAGGTTGCCGGATTGAGATGTGTCTTTAAAAAACGCCGTGCGATTGATTTCGAGAGGTGATTTCCGACCAAAGAATAGAGGGCAAGCAGATAAAATCCGCATCCCCAGAAAAGTGCGGCCAGATCGGCCCTCAGTATGCCGGCGATTAATATCGCGCCGGAGAGGAGAAAAAAAAACAGGCCGCGCCCTGTCAAAGGAATAACCTTTTTTATCAGTTTACTGATATCATTCATATGGTTTCATTACAATGGTATCATGATATCGGTATAAAGTGAAGTGAATCGCGAAAACATTAATACGAGAGTTTCTGAAGCGCATCGAGTGTCAGTTCCCTTATAAGGGCTTCGGGTTCGAGTTTCAGGGCTTTCATTCTGAGCCGGTGTGAGATGACAAGGGGTGCCAGATCAACCAGATCCTGATCGATAATGTAACTTCTCCCTTTGACGAGAGCATAGGCACGGGCCGCCTTGACAAGCATGAGACTTGCCCGTGGAGATGCACCGAGTTCGATTCCCCTGTGTTTTCTTGTGGCGGCTGAAATGTTTACCGCCGCCCGTATGAGTCTTTCGTCGCAATAGATGTTGTTAACGGCATTACGTATCAAAAGAATATCCTCTTTACCGCAAACCGGGGTGATATGCGGCATGATATTAAAGGCGGGATCGTCCTTGACGATGTTTATTTCAACTTCCTCGTCGGGGTAGCCGATGTGAAGCTTCATAAGAAACCGGTCTATTTGTGCGAGCGGGAGGGGATAGGTGCCTTCGGTCTCAACGGGATTCTGGGTGGCTATGACAAAAAAGAACGGATCCATCGAGTGTGTTCTGTTTCCAACGGTTATCTGGTTTTCCGCCATTACTTCAAGGAGGGCGGACTGTACCTTGGGCGTTGTTCTATTGATCTCGTCGGCCAGAAGAATGTTCGCGAAGGCCGGGCCCGGAGAAAAAACGAATGCGTTGTTTTTCTGGTCGTAAATATCAACCCCCGTAATATCATAAGGGAGGAGGTCCGGTGTAAACTGGATACGTTTGAAAACAACGGGGTTCCCACGTTCGGATAACGAAATGAGGTGGGCAAGGGTCTTTGCGAGGGTCGTTTTTCCAAGACCGGGGACATCTTCGATGAGAACGTGGCCTCCGGCGATAAGGGCCGTGACGAGGTACTCGAGAACCGGCCGTTTCCCCCTGATCACCTGTTCGAGGTTGTCGATAAGGGTCCGGACGAAGCCATGAAACGTGCGTAATTCGGTTTCAGTCAGATATGAAATCTTCCGTTTTTTCCCGTACGTCTTTTTTATTTGTTTTTTACCGGATGCGCGTGTTGCCATTCTTTTTTTTTTATCCGCTGACGGTTTCTCTTTCTGTTTTGCCATGGAAATGAGTGTAATATGTTACTGCGGAAAGTTCAATGAGGAAAAGGCAAGAATTTGCCGCCTATCGGCAATATTCTTTCAACATATCCGTCAACAAAGCGAGGCGGTTGACATTGTCGGGAAAAACAGAGGCGATAAGCCGGTACACCAGAAGATTATTTTTATCCTTGATCATGGCATGCGGGATAAGGTAAGAGATTCTCAGCTTCTGTCTCAGGAACGGAATAACATATCTCCTGAGTGATTGTATGAATTGATCCAGGCCATGTACCAATTCCCGTATCTTTGCCTCATCCGGTTCGGTCTGTATCGAGAGGAGACGGCTCATCTCCATAATCGAGTCGATATCGACCGGAATATCCTCGATGAGGATGAAAAACCAGTTGCGGTTGAAATAGGTCTCAAGAAGTGTCGCAAGTTCGGTAATAAGCGATCCCGGTTGTTCGGCCTTTAGTCCGGTATTGTTATAATCTGTCTTGAATGGTGTTGTTGTCATTGACTCTTTTAATTTCGAAAAAAACGGGTATAATCTTGATGATAAAGTGACACATAATAATGGTTCATACACCCCGAGTTCTGTTTTTCAGGGGAATTCATGGCGTTATCGGCATTGTTATCCCGATCGGCCCGCCACCCTTTTTTGGCGATAAATCCTTGCAATATGCCGTTTTTGAACTATAGTATTACATAGAGAGGTTTTATCCAGATTATTGGGTCTTGATGAAGATGAAAGACAAATATCTGTTGATTATTAATGACTGTCTCGACAGATTCTCGCCCTTGCTCGAGAGGATCAAAGAACGGGCCCCGTATTATACCGATATAATCAGCTTTTCTACTTTTCTCGCCGGATCAAACAAGCAACAATTGGACAATGCCGGCCCTTCCGATATTTTTATTGCTATCGAGGGTAATTTTTTTGAGGAAAACGAGGAAAAATTGCGCGCTTACTTTAAATCGATTGATAAAGCTACGTTTAACAATTTTCTCTATCTTTTTACCGAACCGCGATGTGCCGAGGATCCCGCTTTTATGAACGGGAACAAACCTTGCTACCTCTTTTTCGAAAAAGCGGATAATCTTACCCAGGCGATACAGTTCAATCTGTTTATGGTAATTCTCTTCGATAAGGCGATGCTTTCATACAGACTCTCGGATTATATAAAGCACGCGTTCATGGAAGTCGTCTATAGTGAAATGCTTAAAAAACAGAAAGACGATATCGAAGAACTCAACAAGGAGCTCGCCCGAAAAAATAAAATCGATAACCTTACCAACCTTTACAACCGGAGAGCCCTTTTTGAGTTTCTGGAAAAGGAAAGAAACAGGACGATCCGCAATCTTCAGCGGCTGGGCGGCGGCAGTGATGTGCTGATGGATTATAAAGGCCGCCAGGAACGAAAGAAGAGGAAAAAGAAGGAAGACAAAGCGGTCGTTTATCATCAAAGCGGAGAAGCAGAGAAGGCAGTGGTAGAGGATGAACCCTCCGTCAGGGAAAACTTCGATGAAGAGATTGCCGATCACTTTGGAATTTTTTCCATCATGATGATCGACCTGGATCATTTTAAAAGGGTAAACGACACATATGGGCATCTTGTCGGGGACAGGGTGCTGAAGACGGTAGGGGATTTGCTGCAAAGAAAGGGTATCCTCCGCGATCACGATATTCCCGGCAGGTTCGGCGGCGAGGAGTTTATCGTCATTTTGCCGAACACGAACGCATATAATGCCCTTGGACCGGCTATCAGGCTTGCGCAGGAATTGAATAAAATAGAGTTCAAAACGGATGACGGACGGGCATTCAAAGTCACCCTCTCGATCGGGGTATCGGAATATCATCCGACAGATAAAGACAATGAAGCGATAATCTTTCGGGCGGACAGGGCGATGTATTATGCCAAACAGAACGGAAGAAATCAGATAATCATCTATGAAAAAATATTCGGTCAGGGTAATGATATATAGAGTTTAATCGTCTTTTTTTATAAAATCATGGAAATAAATTTGAGTTATGGGTATCCTTTTATTATATTTATATTACATAAAAGAAATGGTTGATCTATGGGTGATTCCACGTTTTCAATATGTCAGATGACGATTAATAAAAAATAATCCATGACAGTGTGTAAAAAATCTTTTTACGGCGGGTGTGGGGTAATCGTACGTGGTGTGGAATGGTATGTAAGGATAGGAAAACAGGATGAATGTGAGTGGCGGCGGTAGTTATAAAATAGGCCTATTTCTTGGACATTTTTGGGGCAGATATGAGGAAGGTGTATGGACCGGAGCCGTTGCTGCCGCAAAAGAGGAACACATACAATTAATCTGTTATGCAGGCGGTACATTGGGTGATCCGAACGGCTTCATGTCCCAGCGAAACAGTATCTATGATCTGGTAAGTCCGGAACGTCTTCATGGAATTATCGGCATTTCGGGTTCTCTGGGGAACTACGTCGGGACGGAAGGCGTAAGCAGCTTTTACAGGAAATATAATACGCTTCCGATTGTGAGTATCGGTATGCTTGTCGACGGGTGTACGAGCATTCTGGTCGATAATGTTACGGGAATGCTTGAAGGTGTCACTCACCTGGTCAAGGTGCACGGCAGGAAGCGGATCGCCTTTATACGGGGGCCAGTCAAGAATCCTGAAGCCGAGGAGCGCTTCCGCGCGTTCAAGAGAATACTGACGGATCTCGGGATTGCCTTTGATCCCCGTCTCGTCGCTTGCGGCGATTTCAAGAAATATTCGGGACAGCGGGCCGTATCGGAGCTTCTCGACGATAAAAAGGTCGAGTTTGACGCCCTTATCGCGGCAAATGATTATATGGCGATCGGTTCGATAAAAGAAATGAAAAACAGGGGAATTCGCGTTCCCCAGGATATCGTGGTCATGGGATTCGATGATATCGAAGAAGGCCGGTTCAATAATCCTCCCCTGACTACGGTACATCAGCCCCTTTTCAACCTCGGGTGCAAGGCGGTGAAAATGATGATTTCAATTCTCAGGGGAGAGAATGTGCCCGTCAAAGCTGAACTCACGACCAGACTTGTCGTCCGTCGTTCGTGCAATTGTGTCGGGAACGCAAAATCGGTTTCCTCTTTATCGGATTTTACCCCTGTATCGATCGGGTTGAGCGAGAAATATGTGGTGGAAAACGGTGAACTTCTTTCTCTTCTGGTCGATGAAATGGAGAAAAATTTCACCGGTTTTCAGGACGCGATCAAGGGTTTCGAGTGGGCGAAACAACTCTCCGCATCGCTTCTCAAGGAACTGAACGGTCAAAGTGAAAAGATATTTTTACATATGCTCGAATCGAGCGTCCTGGAATCATCGGAGATGGGAATCGATACCCTTTTCTGGTATCCGGTTGTCATCTCTTTCTTTCAGAAAGCATCTTCATTCTCTTTTCCGGAAAAAAACAGGCACTATATTGAACGACTCTGGAAAGAATCGCTTGTTCTTATCGGAGAACTCGGCGGAAGGAGTCATGCTTTCTTAAGATTGTGCAGCGAAAAGGAAGCCGTGGAACTTCAGCATATAAACCAGGAGCTTGCCACGGCCTTTTGCTTTGAAACCCTTAAAAGTGTCCTGTACCAGTGTCTTCCCGGTCTGGGAATCGAGCGTTGCTGCCTGTCCCTCTATGACAGGCAGCATACCGATACACATTATGCAAAACTGTTTTTTGCATATAATCAAGAGAGATTGCTCGATTCCAAGGAGAACGGAAGCGGCAGGTTCGTTTCGAATCAACTGGCGCCTGATTCAATCGATCTGTTCGACGGAAACAACAATTTCATTTTACTGCCGCTTTATTTCAAGAATACTCATCTTGGGTTTGTTCTTTTTACGATAGGCCCCATGAACGGGATGCTGTATCAAAGCCTGTCCATGCAAATATCGGGGACACTCGAGGGGGCGCATCTGTTCGAGAAGGTGGAGAATCAGGCGGGGAAACTGATGGAAGAGATCGAAAACAGGATATACGATCTCGATGATGCCAACCGGCAGCTCAAAGAGGAGATCGCTGAAAAGGTAAAGGTGCAACAGGAGCTTTGTCTGGAAAAAGAGAGGGCCATTGTCACCCTTGAATCGATAGGGGATGGCGTTATTACCACGGACAATCAGGGGATCATTACCTATCTGAATCCTGTGGCTGAAAAACTGACGGGCTGGGAAATCAGTCAGGCCGTGGGGCTTTCCCTTCAAAAGGTGTTGAATGTCACGTACAATCTCGGCGACGGTATTATCAATGATCCGACCGAGGTCGTTTTCAATGAAAACCGGAGTATCAAACTCTCAGGTTCGATCATTCTCACGAGTAAAGACGGAAGGGTGTTTTCAATCCGGGAAACCATATCACCGATACGGAATAGCGAAAATAAAACCATCGGTGTCGTCATCACCATCCATAATGTCAGTGAAATACAGTTGATGTCGCAGCAGATCGTCTATCAAAGCACGCATGACGCGCTTACCGGATTTTATAACAGATCAAAATTCGAGGAATTGCTTAACGAGCATATTATGCTGTCAAAAAAGGAAGAAACGGAACATATTTTCTGTTTCATCGATATTGATAATTTCAAGATAGTCAATGAAACGTGCGGCTCGGTCGCGGGAGACGAACTCCTGCGCCATGTCAGCAATATTCTCAAAAAAGGAATCCGCAGTTCCGATGCCCTTGCCCGGCTCGGCGCGGATCAGTTCGGCGTATTATTCTCCTGTTGTCCCGTCGCCACCGCGGAAGGGATTGCGAAGGATCTCTGCAAAATGGTGAGCAAAGAGAAGTTTACCTGGCAGGAGAGGGATTACGCGGTGACGATAAGCGTCGGACTCGTCCCCATTGTCAGATACAGCGACAGCACGACGAATCTCTTCAGCCAGGCGAATGTCTCGTGTTCTCTGGCAAAGAAAAAAGGAGGCAACAGGATACATGTTCACACACCCGAGGACAAGGAACTGATTCAATACAGGAGTGAAATCTATTATCTTTCCCATATAACAAAGGCGCTCGAGGACGACAGGTTCTGCCTTTATACGCAGACAATAAAACCGATCGGGAAGACAATCACCTACGGAGAGCATTACGAAGTACTCATAAGGATGATAGACGAAAACGGTCAGATTCTCGCGCCCGAAACCTTTATCTCGACCGCCGAACGATACAATGTCATGCCGATCATAGACCGGTGGGCAATCCGAAAACTCTTTTCTTCCTATAAAATAGATTATAATGCAACGGTGTATCATACAAGGGGGAAGTATACGATTAATTTATCCGGGGCGACCCTCAATGACGAGAGTTTCCTCGATTTTGTTTTTCAGCAGTTCGATTTATACGACATTCCTCCCTTTATGATCTGTTTTGAAATTACGGAACGACAGGCGATCTATAATCTTTCGCGCGTAATAAATTTCATGAAGAAAATGAAACGAATCGGCTGTTGTTTCTCGCTTGACGATTTCGGGGCGGGCTGGACATCGTTCAACTATTTGAAACAACTTCCCCTGGATTTTCTGAAAATCGACGGGTCTTTCGTCAAGGGAATCGATAAAAACCCCCTCGATTATGAGCTCGTGAAAACGATTAACCATATAGGCCATGTTATGGGGTTGGAGACGATCGCCGAGTATGTCGAAACCAAGTATATACTCGAGAAATTGCTGGAAATCGGCGTCAATTACGCTCAGGGTTATTTTATATCAAAGCCGGAACCGTTCAGACAGCACAGGCTGTGAAATTAAACCGTTGAGAAATGCCGTTAACGGCGGTATACCGGTAATAGCAGGGCAATATCGCGACCTTTGCCTGTCCGGCATTCGAATTGTTATACGGCCGATTAAAACGTACGTATTGTTCAGCCGTATTTTTCATGATGTTTCGTTATTCCCGTCTCTTGTCACCGGGATGATATCTTTTTCGACGGAGTTGGCCGGTATATGATGAGGTGTGGAGCCGGTCGATGCCGTTTCACCGAAAACATTCATCATCCGTGGGGATATAAATTTGCAAAGAGACATCGTGGTGGATTATAGTTAAGGAGAATCGAAATATAAAAAAAGAGGAGCCGGGGGTGATATGGGTGTATCCGGAGTAAAACGAGGGGATGTGCCGGGGTCCCCCGTCATTGGCATGCTTCTTGATAATCTGTTCGAGGATTATGAGGAAAACATCTGGACGGCGGTGGTAAAAGCCTGTGAAGAAGAAGGCGTGAATCTGATTTGTTTTCCCGGCGGTTCGCTCAACTCCCCTGAATTGTTTCATACGCAACGCAATATTCTCTATGATCTGGTAAACGAAGATAATGTGGACGGATTTATCGCAATTTCCGGATCGATCGGCAATTATATCGGTTTGGAGGAACTCCGGAGTTTCTATAAAGGGCTACCCGATATACCCATCGTGAGTATCGGTGTTCCCCTTCGCGATATTCCCTCCATTCTGGTCGACAATGCCAAAGGGATGCGAGAGTTGTTGTCGCATATCATAGAGGTTCACGGGAGAAAGCGGATCGCGTTTATTTCCGGTCCGCGAGGCAACTCCGATGCAGATCTGCGTTTCCAGCTTTATAAACAGGTACTGAAAGAGTACCGGATTCCTTTTGATCCCGATATTGTGGTCGAGGGGGATTTTGACCGTGCGGCGGGACGAAAGGCGGTGGTGCGTCTTCTGGACGAACGAAAGGCGGCTTTCGATGCGCTTGTTGCGGCGAATGATTATATGGCCCTGAGTGCCATGAAGGCACTCGGGGAGAGGAATATAAAAATTCCGGATGATGTTGCCGTCGCGGGTTTCGACGATATCGATGAAGCGTGCGGCGTCGTCCCGGCGTTGACGACCGTGCGGCAACCTTATGACGAATTGGGAAGGCAGGCGGTGGCGATCATTCTCCAGAAACTGTCCGGCAGGGATGTGCCCGATCGTATTGTGTTCCCGACCAGGCTTGTGATTCGCCCTTCGTGTGGATGCCGTATTTACAGAAGCCTGGAAAAAAAATATTATACCCTTCCTTCCGGCAATGATGAAAGTATGGAGGACGCCGCTCCCCGCAGACTTATCATGGAGCTTGCCGATATAATGCAAAACTCGTTAAACGGTATGAAGGAAAAAAATGTACTGAGGGAATGGGCGGAACGCATATATGACGCTTTAATCTGTGAAAAGGAAGGGTTCGCGGGAGAGTCTTTCCTTGATGAAATCGAAAAAATAATCGCGGATTCGACGGCGAGGGGCATCCGGGTGCAGGCCTGGCATCCGGTATTTTCAATGCTTTTTACACGATTTAAAAAAGGTGTGAACGGACGGGATCGTGAATGCATTCTCGAAGCCCTCTGGAGGAAAACACTGGTTTTTCTCGGCCTTTTGTCGGAGAACCATCAGGTTTTCCTTCGGGTGAAAAACGATGAAGCGAACAGGGTCATCCATCAGCTCAACAGGGAATTGATAACGACATTCGATGAAGACCACCTGAAAGAAAATCTCGAAGCCCAGCTTCCCAATCTGGGGATTCGAAGCTGTTTCCTTTCGGTATATCAAAACAATTCGAATCCCGGCGGTTTTTCGAGACTTTTGTTTTCTTATCAGCATGAATCGTCTATTGTCTTCGAGAGGGGGCTGCGGAAGTTTTCTTCCGTTCACCTTGTGCCGGGGGGTATGAGAAACGCCCGGACGAGATATACCGCCGTTGTATTGCCTCTTTATTTCCGGGAAGAACAACTCGGGTTTGTCCTCTTCGAACCCGGACCGATTGACGGAATTATCTATGAAACACTGGCGAGTGAAATCGGAAGTACGCTCAAGGGATCGGCGTTGCTTAAAGCCGCCCGTATGGAGGCCGATATACTGGAAACAAAGGTCAAGGAAAAAACGGTAACCCTGCGGGACGCGAATAAAAAACTCAAGATAGAGATGAAGGAACGGCTAAAAACAGAGGAGGCGTTAAGTAAGCAGAAAGAACTGGCGCTCGTCACCCTGGCGTCGATCGCCGACGGCGTCATCACCACCAATACCGAGGGGATCATCACCTACATGAATCCGATCGCTGAAGTCCTTACCGGATGGAAGCATGAAGACGCATTGGGGAATCCGCTGAAAAAGGTACTTAACGTGACGTATAACATGTCGGATGACTTTTTAAAGGACAAAGTGGAAATTGTGTTGAGCGAGGACAGGGGGTTGAAGCTATCGGGTTCCATTCTGCTCAAAAGCAAGGACGGGAGGGAGTTTACCATTAAGGAATCGATCGCCCCGATACGAACGGACAACAGCAATTACGGGGTGGTGATCGTCATACATAATGTGAGTGAAGCGCACAAGATGTCCCGCCTTATCGATTATCATACGACTCATGACAGGCTGACCGGTCTCTATAACCGCGTCAAGTTCAATGAAGTGATGGCCGAATTGCTCGAGCATGCCAGAAAAAAGAAGAACGAACATATTTTTTGTTTTCTTGATATCGACAGTTTCAGGATTATCAATGATTCACTCGGCGACATCGCCGGCGATGAATTGTTGCGCCGGATAACGGCTATTTTCAAACAGGGTATCCGTCATTCGGACATTCTTGCCAGACTCGGCGGCGATCAATTCGGGTTGATTCTGGACTCATGTCCGCTGCACCGGGCTAAACTCATTACGGACGCGTTGAGAAGGAACATCAAGGATTTTTCGTTTATATGGAAGGGAGAAACCTTTAAAATTACGGTCAGCATCGGGATTGTCACGATCAATATGTCAAGCGACGACGTTGCCGATATTATGAGTTCGGCGAATGTCGCCTGCTGTCTTGCAAAAAAGAACGGAGGGAACAGGATCCATGTCTATAGTTATGAAGACGAGGATCTTGTCAGATATCACAGCGAATTGTTTTTTTTACCGCAGATTTCGAGGGCGCTCGAAGAGGGGCGGTTTTGTTTATATCATCAGCAGATTCTCCCGATCGGAAAAAAACTCAACGGAGACCGGCATCATTCGGAGATTTTGATCCGCATGAAGGATGAAAACGGAAATATCATCTTCCCGCAGCGGTTCATCCCCTCGGCCGAACGGTACAACATCATGCCCCAGATCGACCGTTGGGTTATCACAAAGCTTTTTTCTTCCTACAAATTAAAGCACTGGTCGGATCTAAAGGATTCGATGATGAAATACAGTATCAATCTCTCGGGGCTGACATTGAACGACGACAAGTTTCTCGGTTTCGTCATCGAGCAATTCGAAAAATATAAAGTTCCCCCTTTTTGCATTTGTTTCGAGATTACCGAAAACGCGGCGATTCTCAATCTTGCGAAAGTGACTGAATTCATGAAAGAATTGAAAGAAATGGGGTGTTCGTTCTCGCTGGATGATTTCGGAAGCGGCTGGACTTCGTTCAGTTATTTGAAACATTTTCCGGTCGATTATCTCAAAATAGACGGTTCTTTCGTGAAAGAAATCGCGAACGATCCAAGGGATTTTGTTCTGGTCAAGACCATCAATAATCTCGGTCACATGATGGGTCTGCAGACCGTCGCCGAATACGTCGAGAACGATATCGTTTTGGAAAAGATAAGGGAAATCGGCGTCAATTACGCCCAGGGTTACGGTATAGCAAAACCCAAACTCCTTGTATTGGATTAGGATGGAAAAAACGATTTATGACTCGAAAAAAGAGCATACATGCCGATACGTCTCGTTCGGGTAAGACGATTGCCCTGCTGCTGGTCAGTTTTTTCGATGATTACCAGTACGCTATTTTTACCGGAGTCCGCCGTTATGTAGAAATGGCCGGAGTCCGCCTCGTTTGCTTCGTGGGGAACAGTCTCGATTCGCCGCATTTCTACAGGAAGCAGAGGAATGTCATATATGAACTCGTCGGTCCCGAGAATGTCGACGGGATTATCGGCATTTCCGGTTCGCTCGGCAACCACGTCTCGCCCGCTGAACTTCTCGCATTCTATTCGAAATTCGCACCTCTCCCCATGACAAGTGTCGGCGTCGCCATTGAAGGTGTGCCGTCAATCATCGTGGACAACGAGAACGGGATGCGCGATCTCATGAAACACGTCATCGAAACGCACGGAGCCCGCCGTATCGCATATATCCGCGGCACGAAAAACAATCCCGAAGCGGTCCTGAGATTCGGCATCTACAGGGAGACGCTTGAAGCGTACAATATCCCCTATGAACCCGATCTTGTGGTGCCGGGTGATTTTTTGGGCCATTCGGGGGCGGAGGCGGCGAAACTGCTTGTCGATAAACGAAAGGTGAAATTCGACGCGCTTATCGGCGCGAATGACAGCATGATCATCTGCGCGGCCGAGGAACTCAAGCGAAGGGGAATGAGAATTCCCGATGACGTTATACTCGCAGGATTCGACGATATCGTGAAAGCCCGTAATATGGATCCGCCTTTGACTACCGTCCGCCAGCCGCTTGCGAGGATGGGGGAGCTGGCGGTCGAACGCCTTGTTGAAGTTATGCGAGGCGGGGACGCGCCGCCGGTGACGCTCCTTTCGACCGAACTCGTCATTCGGCAATCCTGCGGATGTTTTTTACAGAGGGAGGAGTATGCCGATTTGCGGGAGCATTCGGCGGGCAAAAAAGCCGGGAGAAAACGGCGCCTGAGCGGCAGGTCTCAATGCACCGAACGGCTGGTCGAAGCGATGAAGAATCGGTTTCTCTCAGCCGGCGATACCGGGCTTTTTGCGGAATGGGCCGATGTACTTTGCACGGCACTGACTCATGATGTCGGGGAAAAAAAGTATGACCTGTTTCTGCCGGGACTGGAAAAGATAATCCTCGAAGCCGCCGTCCGCGGCCGGCCCGTTCAGGGGTGGTACCGGATCGTCGGAACACTCTGCGAGTGGGCGGAGTTTTTTTTAACACGTGCTGAAGAGGAAAAACGGTTTTTACGCCGGCTTCATGCGTTCGCTTTCGAGGTTATAGGGCGCGTCGCTTTCCGTGTCGAGGAGGCGGAGAAAAACAAACTCGGTGAAGAACTGGTCGATATGTACAGAATCAACGAGGAAATGATCGCCTATTTCGACCTCGATAATCTGAAAAAAATAGTTATGGATTGGCTTTCCTATCTCGGCATCGACATGTGTTCGATCGCGCTCTACGATAAATCGCATAACAGCGGCCGAGCGTTCTCGAAAGTGATAATGTCGTATCGCGACGGCAAGGAAGTCGTGTTCTCCGGTAAAAAAGCTTCTTTTCCTTCACGCCTGCTTGTTCCCGGAACGTTAAGGAAACAGAAAGAAAAAGCCACGTTCATTGTGCTGGCGCTTTGTTTCAGGGAAGAGAATCTCGGATTCATCGTTTTCGAATACGGCCCCGACAATCCCGTGATCTACGAGAATTTTTCCAATCAATTCGCCGGTTCGCTCAAGGGGGCGATGCTGGTCGCTCAGGTGGAAAAACACGCCAGGGAGTTGGCGGTGACCGTCGATAAACGTACCGACGATCTCAAGAAGACGAACAAAAAGCTCAAGGATGAAATAGAGAAGAGAAAAAAAACCGAAGACGCCCTTATCGTTGAAAAGGGGCAGGCCCTTGTGACCCTTGAATCAATCGGCGACGGTGTCATCACGACCAATACGAAGGGAATCATCACCTACATTAACCCCGTGGCGGAAGATTTGACCGGATGGCCCCAGAAAGAAGCGATCGGAATGCCGCTGAAGAAGGTGTTCAATGTCGTGTATCGGCTGAGTGAGTGTCGGATTTCCGATCCGGTGGAGATAGTCATGGGAAGGGATCGAGGATTCAAGCTTTCGGGTTTGATTCTCCTCAAAAGCCGCGACATGCAGGAATATGAAATCACCGAATCGATTTCTCCCATTCGCGATTTTGACGGCAGAATTATCGGCGTCGTCATTGTTATACACAATGTAAGCGAGACGCAGCGGATGTCGCGGCAGATATCGTATCAGAGTACACACGATATGCTTACCGGCCTTTATAACCGCATAAAGTTCGAAGATTTTCTGGCCGAGGTGATGGATTCGCTGAAACATGAGAAAAAAGAGAATGTTATATGTTTTCTGGATATCGACAACTTCAGGGTGATCAACGATTCTTGCGGGTCGGTTGCGGGAGACGAGCTTTTACGCGATATCGGTGCCCTTTTAAAGGGAATCGTGCGGCAGACCGATATCCTCTCGCGGCTCGGCGGGGACCAGTTCGGACTGCTGCTTCCGTTATGCCCCTTTCACCGCGCCCGGGAGATCGTCGATACGATTTTGAAAAAAGTGGCGGATTTTTCTTTCGAGTGGAAGGGCGAACATTTCAAGATAAGTCTGGGTATCGGATTTGTCCATTTTGATTCATTCACGCATGATATCTCGAAGATATTGACGGCGGCGAATATCGCGTGCCACCTGGCAAAAAAGAAAGGGAAAAACCAGGTGCATGTCTATCATACCGAGGACGAGGAGTTCATCAAGTACCACAGCGAGATCTATTTCCTTCCCCATATTACACGAGCCCTGAAGGAAAACAGGTTCTGCCTTTATAAACAGGTGATACGCCCGATCGGTTACGGCCTTCCGGAAAACGATCATTTTGAAATATTCATACGCATGATCGATGAGGAAGGAAGGATTATTCCCCCCTCGATTTTTATCGCAATCGCGGAAAGATACAATCTTATGCCCGATATCGATCGATGGGTCATCGAAAAACTGTTTTCATCATACATCATCGATTATTATGAAACGCCTGATAAAGCATATGCGAAATATAATATAAATCTCAACGGAACAACGTTGAACGATACGAAGTTTCTCGATTTCGTTATGGACAAACTGATAGAATACGATATTCCCCCCTATATGATATGTTTTGAAATCACGGAAACGTACGCTATTTCAAACTTCGCGCAGGTCAAACGATTCATCAAGGAACTGAAGAAAATCGGTTGTTTTTTCTCGCTTGACGATTTTGGAAGCGGGTTTTCATCCTTTAACTACCTGAAACTTCTTCCCGTCGATTTTCTCAAGATCGAGGGCGCGTTCGTCAAGGAAATTTCAAAGAATTCCCTCGATCTGGTGCTGGTAAGAACGATGAATGATATCGGGCATGTCATGGGACTGAAGACGATTGCGGAATATGTCGAGGATGAGGAAACACTCAAGCGATTGAAACAGATCGGCGTGGACTATGCCCAGGGTTATGAAATAGCAAAACCCGAGCTGCTTGTATTGTGAGATCATCTGGCGGCATTCGCCCGTCGATTACGAGGTGTTTTTTGTTTTTCGGAGAAAGCCGCCCGCTTATACAGGGCACATGACCGGCAATGAAACAATCTTGACAAAAAACGGGAATGTGATACTATTAATGCGAATTATTCGAACCAACGGGTGTGTATTGACTCCCGGTAAGAGGCGGTAAACGGCAATAATGAATTCAAGCAAACAGAAAAAACTTACCATAAAGGATATCGCCCATCGGGCAAATGTATCCAAAGGGACGGTATCGAGGGTTATCAATGATCTGCCCGGTGTCGGTAAAAAAACCAGAGAGCGGATAAAGCAGCTTATCAAAAAGCTCAATTATCAACCGAATGCGATTGCCCAGAGCCTTGCCTCGAAGCGGACGGGAAATATCGGGGTGATCATTCCCCACGAAGCGGGTTTCTATCTTTCAAATGGTTACTGGCCGATGCTTCTCTCCGTCATCACAAAGGCGGCCGCGACCGTCGGTTATACCGTCCTGTTGTCGACTTCCAAGGTCGAGGGCGACATCGAATCGGCCTATGAATTGATGCTCAATGGTAAGCGTATCGACGGAATCATCGCGGGCTCGGAAATGCTGGGTGAAAAGCAGCTTTCCGATCTTTATCAGATGGAAATACCCTTTGTCATGGTTGGAAAAAGTCCGTATATCCCCGATTATTATGTGGATATCGATAACAGCCAGGCGGCATTCAGGCTTACCGAACACATGATCGGATGCGGTTACAGGAAGATTCTGTTTCTGGGCGGTCCGAAAAAATATACAAACGTCATCGAAAGAATTGAAGGATTTCAGAAAGCGGTTTCAAAGGCCGGCATCGACCGGTGCAAGGTCATCCATACACCGTATGAAAAACCTTCCGTCAAATCGATACTTGTCGAACAGATCGGAAGCGGATATATGCCCGAAGCGATTATTGCCGGGGCGGGCGATCTTGTTCTCTGCACGATCATGGCATTGCGCGAACTGAACCTCGACATTCCGGATCAGATAGGATTTGCAAGTTTTGATTTTCTTAGTTTTTTCAACTACCTCTCCCCCAGGATCACGGCAATCCGGCAGCCTATCGAAGAACTCGCACGTGCGGCTTTTGAGATGCTTTTTGCGTTGATCGCGGGTAAAAAGGTACTGCAAAAAGAAAGGATTCTTACCTGTACCCTCGAGATCGGTCAATCGTGCAATGAGATACTCATTGACGGCAGGGACAAATTACAAAACTGAGACAGGTTCATGTTCCGTAAGGTTTCAACGCGATGTCGTCCCTTCTCTCTGTAGGAGAGACCGTAGCGGTACAGGCATGAAAATATGAGGACATAAAACGGCGGCGGAGAAAGCCGGGTGGTTTTCCCTCTTGATTTAATAAAATTTTGTTGTTAAAATTTAGATGAACACAAGCAAAGAAGTTGTCCGGGGTGAAGAATAATGATGATCGCCTCATGGGATACGATATCGTGAAGAACGGGAACGTATCATCGCGGGACGACGGTTTATCGATACCGGAGGATGAAATAACCATTGAGTGATCACGAATACAAAGAAGAGGTTCAATATGAGGAACGCACGGCCGAACCTCCCAAATTCAAGGTGATTCTCCTTAATGATGATTATACGACCTTTGATTTCGTCATCCGTGTGCTGGTTGAGGTGTTCAGAAAACCGGAACCCGAAGCGATTCAGATTACCATGGATGTTCATAAACGGGGATACGGGATCTGCGGCATCTATACGAAAGAAATAGCAGAAACCAAAGTCGCGACTGTTCACGATATGAGTGAGAGTGCCGGTTATCCGCTTCGGTGTGTTATGGAGGAAGAATGATCAGTCAGGATCTCGAAAATGTGATCAAACGCGCCTATGAACTTGCCAAAAAACAGGGGCATATGTATCTCTGCATCGAGCACCTTCTCAAGGCGATTCTTTCGAGCAAGGAAGGAACGGCGATTATCAGAAGCAGCGGCGGCGATATTGAAGAACTGGACGGAAAAATCAACGAGTACTTCATGACATTGGAAAAGGTCGAGACACAGGGAAATGAACCGATTCAGACAATCGCGTTTCAGCGGACCCTTCACCGGGCATTCATTCATGCAAAATCGGCGGAAAAGAAAGAGGTCGAGATCGGGGATGTGCTTATTTCTCTTTTTGAGGAGGAGGATACTCATGCTCTTTCACTTCTTAAAAATCAGGGAATTTCCCGTCTCGATATATTGAAGTATATTTCCCATGGAATTTCAAAACCCGGATTCGAAAACGGAGAATACGCAGGGGGAGAAGAAAAACAGGGGGCCGCCCCGCGGTTCGGAAATGAATCGGGAAGAAAAAAGGGGAAGGATTACCTCGAGCTTTATGCGCAGAACTGGACTGAAATGGCACGGGCCGGGAAATTCGATGTTCTTGTCGGCCGAAAACAGGAACTCGAACGAACGATCGAAATCCTTTGCAGACGGACAAAGAACAATCCCGTCCATGTCGGGGACGCCGGCGTGGGCAAAACGGCCATCACACAGGGACTCGCACAGTCGATTGTCGAAGATAAAGTGCCGGATAAACTCAAGGGGTACGAGATATACGCACTCGATCTGGGAGGCATGATAGCGGGAACGCGGTTCCGGGGGGATTTCGAAGAGCGTCTCAAGGAAGTGATAAAGGCCCTTCAGTCAAAGGAGAAGGTGATTCTGTATATCGACGAGATCCACACGATTGTCGGCGCGGGCGCCGTCAGCGGAGGAAGCCTCGACGCGTCGAATATTCTGAAGCCGGCGATAACGATGGGCGGACTCAAGTGCATCGGCTCCACGACATTCGAAGAATATAAAAGCTACTTCGAGAAGGACAGGGCATTGAGCAGACGCTTTCAGAAGATCGAGATTGCAGAGCCGTCCATCGAAGAGACGGTGAAAATCCTGGAAGGATTGAAGAAGAGTTATGAGGTTTTTCATAATGTCGTGTATAAAAGGAACGCGCTGACCGCAGCCGCGGAGCTTTCTGCGAAATATATCAACGAGAAATATCTGCCGGACAAGGCGATCGATGTCATCGATGAGTCCGGCGCCCATGTTTCACTCTATTACCCCGAACGCACCCATATCACCAATCTGGATATCGAGAAGACGGTGGCAAAGATAGCGCGTGTTCCGATCAAAAGCGTCGCCCTTGCCGAAAAGGATCATCTGAAAGACCTTGAGGCAAAACTCAATGCCGTGATATTCAGTCAGGAAGAGGCCGTGCGGAAGCTTTCGACATCGATCAAACGAAACCGGGCCGGTTTGGGAAATCCCGAAAAGCCGGTCGGCTGTTTTCTTTTCAGCGGGCCGACCGGGGTCGGAAAGACCGAACTCTGCAAACAGATCGCCGGTATTCTCGGCATCGAACTGATACGGTTTGACATGAGTGAGTACATGGAAAAGCATACGGTGTCCCGTCTTATCGGTTCTCCCGCCGGATATGTTGGATTCGAACAGGGGGGACTCCTTACCAATGCGATACGGCGGCACCCGAACAGCGTTCTTCTTCTCGATGAGATAGAAAAGGCGCATATGGACATCTACAATGTCCTGCTTCAAATCATGGATCACGCGACCCTCACCGACAATACGGGAAGAAAGGCGGATTTCAGGAATGTCCTTCTCGTCATGACATCCAACATCGGTTCGCGTGAGATGAGCAGGCAGAGTATCGGATTTTCCGGCGGCGAGGAGGATTTTTTCAAGTCGAGCCCGAAACAGGCGATTGAAAATCATTTTGCGCCCGAGTTCAGGAACCGTCTCGACGATATCATCATCTTCTCGCACCTCGATACCGCCACCATTAAAAAGATCGTATGGAAGTTCATCGATGAATTGAGGGCGCAGCTCGAACCGAAGAAAATCAGCCTGGAGCTGACCGATAATGCCGAAGTCTATCTTGCAAAAGAGGGATACGATCCGGCTTACGGCGCGCGTCCCATGGCAAAGGTTATCCAGGACAGGATCAAAACCCCTCTCGTCGACGAGATTCTTTTCGGAAAACTCGAGAACGGAGGGCATGTCGTGATCGATGCCCCCCCCGGGGAAGGGCTTGTTTTTGATATCAAAGAGAAAAAGCAGTAAATTTCGATAAACCCCGACCCTTACCTCCCGCATGATATGCGCCGGTCCATTAAGTCAATTATCTTTTTTTTTATTTTTCGTCTGTTCTTAAGGGTAATAATTAATTACCTTATAGTGAATGTGATAACAAAAAGGAGGAATTATGATGAAAGCTTTATTGGTTATGAGTATTCTGGTACTATTCTCCTTTTCGGCAGGCGCCCAGACCATTCTCAATAATACCGATTCGTGGTATATGTTCAGCCTCGAGTATGAACTGGGTTTCATCAAACTCTTTCACCACACACTTCAGATAGGCGAAGGAACCACCGAGTTCGATTATATAAGCCGGGGCGGTCAGGAAATTCTCTTCCCTTTTCAGCGATTTACCGCATCCGTGACACTCTTCGATCATCATACGTTCAGGTTTCTCTATCAACCGTTCAGGATAGAGACGAAAACGCGGGTGTACGAGGATATTACCATCGATGACGTGACGTTCCCCGCCGGAACGAATCTCGATCTCGTTTACGGATTTCCTTTTTACCGGGTGAGTTATATCTACGACTTCCGGATAACGGACTCCTTTTCACTCGGCGCGGGACTGGCCCTCCAGATGAGGAATGCATCCATCATCTTCGAAGACCGGGACGGGACGGGGCTTTCGGTTAGTCAGAATCTGGGTCCGGTACCGGCAGTGGTCCTGACCGGAACGTATATCTTCCCCGGAGGTTTTTATCTTGCCGCCGATGTGACCGGTCTATACGCTTCATCGGCGATCATAAACGGCGCCGACTTCGAATTCGAGGGATCGATACTCGACGCGTCCCTTCGCGCCGGATTCCCGCTTGCCGCCGGTATTGAATCCTTTCTCAACCTCCGCTTTTTCGGGGGGAGTGCGAAAGGGACATCGGAAAATGACGACCGGCTCTGGTCGGAGAGTGTGGGTGATTATACGGCGAACTATATCGCGACCGTTACCATTACCATGGGTTTTGTGCTTAAATAACCGGTTTGTTCATCACAGCAGGGTGAACATGAAGGAAGCTGCCTTCACCATGTTCTGGCGGCGACCGGAATCAGGTTCAATCGCAAACGCACTTGCATGGGAGAAGGAATTCTAATATTATTCAAGAAAAAGCGATGCTGAAATTTCAGGGAGTAAAAAAAAGACGCGGTGCGGGTAACAGTAATTTTGCGGCTGTTTTTTCTATTATTACCTCTCGTTCTCTTGACCCCTTCCATACTGTATATCTTTGACAATACGCTGATCCTTTTTCCGAATACAAGGTACCGGAATCTCACCGAAACCTATACAAGCCCGAACAGCACCGTGGAAGATTTTCATATCGGACCGGAAAGACTTGCGCTTTCTTTTATCATAAGGGAAAAACCGGATGATGAGCCTTATCCATATGTCAGCCTTCTCATCCGCTTGAAAAGGGATAACACCTGCCTTGATCTCTCCGGTTTCGATTACCTGCTGCTTGAGACGGAAAACGTGACTGCGGGTAATGTTGTCGTTTTTATAAAAACCTTCGAACAAGGCGTCTCGAAGCCGGAGAAATCCGGCGGTCTCGACCTGCGCCACAACGAATATACGCTTTCGTTTACTCCCGATGTATCCGTGTATCGAATACATCGGGACGATTTTTTTACACCGGATTGGTGGTTCGATCTGATGAATGTCCCCGGGGGAAAACGTTTCAAGGAAACGTACAGAAAAGTGGCGGCATTGGATTTTCAGTTCATTCAAAGGGGGACCGATCCTCCGGCGGAAAGAAAGGAGGTGTTCGAGGTAAAAAGAATTCAATTCCGTAAATCCTACCCTGTTACGTATATCATTCTCAACGTCATAACAATGCTTTACGGCATGGCACTGGTTGCGGGAATCGTAATAAAGAAGGGGATTATCAGCGCAAAAAACAAACATATTGCTCCTCCGCTGAAAGAAATACCGTACAGAAAGCTGGCACTCGGAAATTATGCCGATGAGGAACTTGCCCGTGTCCTGGCATATCTCGAAGAACATTATGCGGACCCACGGATTTCCGGCAGCATGATTTCCGGGGAAACCGGCATTCCGAGAGTACATATTACTGAACTCATGAGAAACCGGTACGGCCGTTCCTGCAAGCAGATTATCAACCGGATAAGAATCACCGAAGCGAAACGTCTATTAAAAGAGACCGACCGCCGGATAACGGAGATAGCGCTGGAGGTCGGATTTAATGACATCTCCACGTTCAACAGGTGTTTCAAACAGGCGGAAGGAATGACTCCCCGTCAATACCGCGGCAGTTGACGGAAAAACGGCCGATTATACCCTACATTGACAAAAATCCCGTTATTTCTGCAAAAATGCAAAGATATTTTTACACAATCCTGTTAATTATTATCAATGATGTGAGTTTGAATCACACGGTTCGACGATATCAAACAAAATGATAAAAGGAGATAAAAAAGTGAATACCGTATTATTTCGAATTTTTCTTTGCACCCTGTTTTGCATTTCGGGGCTTTCCATACATGCGCAGGCCTCAGGCGACGTCAATGCAAGCGGAAGCATCGATATCGTCGATGCGCTGCTTGTCGCCCGGCATTATGTGGGGCTCGATCCGTCGGGATTTTCAGCGGCGAACGCGGATGTCAATTGCTCCGGCGGCATCGATATCGTGGATGCACTGCTCGTCGCACAGTACTACGTCGGTCTTATTTCGGAGTTTCCATGTCCGGCGACACCCGTGCCGGCCGCGGCGCCGGATTCAGGCGCCCTTCTCATCGGCAGATTCAACACGGGCGATCCCTCCGGCCCGAAGTTCGGCTGGAGTGCGACGACCGTAAAGGCCGGCTTTCAGGGGACCGAGGCGAGTGTCGGACTGGCATCGACCGGAGACAACTGGATCAATGTGATTATCGACGGGATTGTCCGCACGCCGATTAATGTTCCGTCGGGTACGGACGGGTCGGCTCCGATACTCCTTGCATCGGGGCTTTCATCGGGCCGGCATACCGTCGAGATCGTCCGCAGGACCGAAGCCTGGGTCGGCGACATGCAGTTTCTGGGTTTCTCGTTCGGATCGGGAACCCCTCTCCCGCCGCCTGAAGCATCATCAAGGCGAATCGAGTTTATCGGCGACTCGATCACCTGCGGGTACGGGAACGAGGGCACTGACCGGTACCAGAGTTTCACGACGAAAAACGAAAACGCGTACCTCGCATACGGTTCTGTGACGGCGCGGCTTCTCGGCGCCGATCAGATCACGGTCGCCTGGTCCGGTAAGGGAGTGATTCGCAATTACGGAGGCGACACGGACGAAGTCATGCCGGCCCTTTATGACCGGATTCTCCCCTACGATACGACGAACCTCTGGAACCCCGGCGAATGGATACCTCATGCGACGGTCGTCAATCTTTGTACGAACGATTACAGCGTCGGGATTCCCGACAGGACACAGTTCACGACCGCATACACGAACTTCGTGCGGAAAATCAGGACGCAGTATCCGCAGACCCATATCTACTGCGCGGTCGGTCCCATGCTTTCCGACGACAAACTCGCGAGTGCGAGGGATTATATCGGCTCGGTCGTCAATACACTCACGTCCGGCGGCGATTCGCGCATCCACTTCATCGAGTTTCCCGTTCAGGACGCCGCAAACGGTTACGGGGAAGACTGGCACCCCTCGGTAAAAACGCACGAACTCATGGCAAACCAGCTTGCCGCGCAGATCAGGACCGATCTCGGGTGGTAGGAGGCACTCATTGTAATATAAGGAAAAGAAAAATAAGGTATTTCCCCTTGATAATGTTTCAATAATATACTATTATGCATGTCAAACATTATGTATGAGAAACATAATGTTTGACATGCATTGTATAAGGAAAGGAATCGAATGAAACTTCCGTTTCTCGACAGACAGAAAGAATTGAAACGAATAGGGAAAGCGCTTGCTTCACCGGAAGCACAATGCGTTATTTTGTACGGGAGAAGACGCTGCGGCAAATCAAGGCTTATCCGTCATATTCTCAAAGAGCGTGATATTTATTTCCTTGCCGATCAGTCCGATAAACGTTTACAGATTAAGGCGTTGAGCGGAGAGATCGGTAAGGTAGTGCATGGTTTTTCATCCGTGGAATATCCCGACTGGAGATCCCTTTTCGATAACCTGGACAGGTTCGCCGGCGAAAGGGTTACCCTTTTTATCGACGAGTTTCCCTATTTGGTGCAAAACAGCCCGGAGCTTCCGAGTATTCTTCAGCGTTTTCTCGATCTGCCGAAAATAAACAGAATCGATATCGTCCTCTGCGGATCATCCCAGCGGATGATGTACGGATTTGCATTAAAGGCGACATCACCGCTTTACGGCCGCGCGCAACAGATCATCCATATCGAACCCCTGAAAGCGGGCTGGATATCGGAAGCACTGGGAAAAAATCCCGAAGAATCGGTCGGTACATACGCCGTCTTCGGGGGTGTGCCCCGTTACTGGGAACTGGCAAAAAATTATGAGGATACGGATACCGCAATAAAAGAGTTGATACTCGATAAAAACGGTATCCTCCACAATGAGCCCGTCAGGCTTTTGCTGGACGATATGAGGAGTACGACACAGCCGTATTCCCTGTTATACCTGATCGGAAACGGCTGTCACCGCCTTTCGGAAATAGCGGGACGGCTTATGAAACCGGCAGGCCATCTCTCGCGGACGCTTTCGTACCTTATCGATCTCGGTTATATAAAAAGGGAGCTTCCTTTCGGAGAGAACATAAAAAGCACAAAAAAAACGCTTTACAAACTCTCAGACCCCTTTCTTCGCTTTTATTTCAAGTATATACAGCCGTATAAATCAATGCTTGAAATGGATATGATCGAACCGGTTTTTTCGAAAATACAAAAGGATATAAACCATCATATCGGGGGTGTCTGGGAGGATATTGCCAGGGACTCGGTGCCCCGCCTCGACATCGGAGGGATTGAATGGAACGTCGCGGCGCGGTGGTGGGGCAAGGCCCCCGATAAAAATCCGATCGAGATAGATATTGTTGCGGAATCATTGGATAATAAAAGTCTGTTGATCGGAGAAGTGAAATGGGCGGATTCGCCGGATATTGCCTCAATTGAGACATCCCTTGAACAAAAGGCACGGTATCTGGCAGGCGATAACAAAAAGGATATCGTCTATGCCGTTTGGACAAAAAAGGCCGTATCGGGAAACGGGAAGGTTCATCAGATAACCCCGAAGACTGTTCTTGAACGGGTGCGATAAAACCGGTTATCCTGCTTTTCATTGATAATAATGTATGCTATACCATTGTATACATTCATTGGTGTACCGACAACCATTTGTTTTTATTGATTAAAAACAGGTAAATTAAATAAAAAATAAGTATTTTACAGGCACATACTACAATGGCATAATAATTTTTTTAATATTTTTACACTAAAACGGAACAGGTTTTTGTATGAATATGGCATTATTTTTTATCGGCATCTATATCGCACTTGCAATATACCACCTCCTCATATTTTCCGGCAGGAGGCGTGATTTGAGCAATTTGTTGTTCGCGTTGTTTTGCCTGTGTTACAGTTTCTTTCTCTACTGGAACTCCATCTATCAATATACCCCGTATTACCGGTTTTCCCTTTTTCATCTGGTCTATTCAGGCACCTGTATTGTTTTTGCGATGATTTTTATCTATCTTCCGCATACCATTTTCGATCTGAAGAAAACCGGGAAGAAATCGATTATTCTTTCTTCCGTACTTTTTGTTTTAGGAACCGCGTTCATTCTGCTTTTCGGGATAATCAAGCATGTCGGTTTTCTCCGCGGGCTTTACTCGATGCTTTCCGCGGCGATGCTGATCTACATCGGCATCATCCTCCATTCACTCGTTCTCAAAAAAAATATCAGGGACAGGAATGAACTGATCATTCTGATCGGTTATATTCTGCTTTCCGGTCTGCTCTTGTTCCATACACTGATACTCGCCGTCTCTCTCGAGATGGTCCCTTCCATGATTATCCGGATGTTTTTCATTGTCATGACATTCTCTTTTTCCTGGAGCCTGACGAACAATTTCAATAAAGAGCACAGGGAGCTTCTGGTACTCAAAAACTCACTCGAACAGAAAGTCCAGGAACGGACGCGCCAGCTCAAGGAGGCGAAGGAACAGAAGGAAACCTTTTTTATCAATATCGCCCATGAAATTAAGACCCCGCTCACCATTGTCTCGAACGTTTTTTCCGAGTTTTACAAATCATATGAAAGACCGGAAGAGATTTCCCTTATCAGGACGGGCCTCGAGAAAATGAAAAGGGATATCGTCAATTTTCTGGACCTCCACAAACTGGAATCCGGAAGATTTTTTTATAATCACGAACAGATTGTCGATGTCTCCGGCATGCTGAAACAGTCTGTTTCCCTTTTCAGCCGTTCCGCCGGCAGCAAGGGTATTCGTCTCGAGGTTACGGCGGCCCCTGAAGCCCTTTATACGAAAATCGATCCGTTTGCATTCGACAGGATAGCTAACAATCTCATCGAGAATTCGATAAAATACAATAACCCCGGGGGAAGGGTTTCCATTTCCCTCTCCCGGACATCTCGTGCCATTGTGCTCGAGGTATCCGATACCGGGCTCGGTATTCCAGCCGAAGTCATCGAACATGTCTTCAGGCCTTATTACCAGATATCCCACAAGAAACGTAATATTCAGGGACTGGGCATGGGGCTGGCGATCGTCAAGGAGATATGCGATGATATCGGCGCCGGTATTTCACTGGAAAGTAAAGAGAACGAGGGAACACGCATCGCCATCGGTTTCCGGCCGTATGAAAAAAAGGAAACCGATACGGTTTCGACCGGCGCGATAACCGGCAGCGATGCGGGGGCGCCGGAAGACAGACCGGTGACCGGGGATTCCCGGTCAAACGGCGAGCGGCCAACGGTATTGCTTGTCGAGGATAATGAAGACCTGCTTTCGTTTCTTGTGCAAAAACTGAACAATGAATACAATGTCGCCTGCGCGCGAAACGGGAAAGAGGGATTGGAGGAAATCGGCCGGATGGAAAGCCCCCCTGATATCATCATTTCGGACATCATGATGGACGAAATGGACGGGCAGACCTTCCGGACAAAAATAAACGAGAATACCGCATATTGCTCCGTCCCCTTTATTTTCCTGACGGCCCAGTCGTCGCACCAGACCAAACTCCAATGCCTCGCCGACGGCGCGGTGGATTACATCATCAAGCCGTTTTCCGTCGATGAATTGCGATACAAAATCGCCTCGCTTATCAGGATGCGCAGGGCATTGAGTGAAAAGAACCTGGAAGAAGTGAAAAAAAGGGTGGACCGGCATATTAAAGACAGGCTGCAAAAGCAGGTCGACGAATCCTTTCAGACGGTCAAAGGGCATGTCTATACCCGTCTCGGCATTTCCGACCAGGAAATACGGGTCATTGCCATGCTGAAACAGGGACTCCTTTATAAAGAGATCGCGGCGAACCTGCACGTCTCGATCAACTCCGTGCGGACATACGTTCGCAGAATCCACAAAAAACTCGATATCAATTCGACGGCCCAGCTTTTCGAAGCATTGTCCTGATCCCCGTCGCATCATTTGTCGCATTTCCAGATATGGCGGAACGATATAAATGTGTGTTACGTTTTACATCGGTCTATAAAACTATGTCATAGTTTTTATGTATGTATTTTTAATTTTATCAATAGAAGGAGAAACAAGGATGAAAGTGACGATGTTCAAAACGGTGAGTCCTTTTTTATGTGCCCTGCTGGTTCTGTTTTTTGCGGCGGCCGGCTGTGATGTCACGGAAGACAGTCCGGCAAAAAAGGATACCGCGGTCGAAACCGAGGGGCCTTCAATTGCGGAGGAAGACAGCGGACAAAGCCAAATCGTTTCCGGAACAAGGGGCTCGACCCCCACGAAAATAGTCGCCCTCGTATGGGACGGGGCGGCGAATGAAAAGAGAATCGACCGGGCGTTTTACGCGGCCATGGACAATGTATCGGGCTGGAGTGCCTGGCGGAAGTACTGGCTGTCAGGCGGATACGACATCGGGGACGCGAAGAACAGGGTGAACGATATGGTGAACGCTTACGGGGTGTCCAAATCGCAGCTTATCTGTCTTTTGATCGGGAAAAGCCTGGGCGGCGCGAAAACCTACAGGATGATCGCGAAGAACGAACCCTTTTTCGACGATTTCGCGCGGGTCGCCGTGGTCCTCGTCGATCCCCATGAACCCGGCGCGCCGGGTGACGAGGGACGGTGTAATTACTGGTACGACTACGTCAAGTTCAGATGCCACAGTTCCGACTGGAACGGTAATTACGACCTGGCCTGGCAGTCGGCATGGAACGATATGATTATCAACGGAAGACTGGAGTTCTACAATATTTTCCAGCGCAGCCACTGGCCGCGGGGATACATGTTCACCGACGCGGGGTATTACTACCGGCATATCATCGACCATTATGCGATCGCCGATTGCGCGGATACCATCCGGATCATCGGATACGCGGTCAAGTTCATTCTCAACAAATAACCGGAAGGGTTACTTTTTTTAAAGGAGGAAGAAGCAATGAGAAAGGCATCGATTATTTTAACTGTTTCAATTACGGCACTCGTTGTTTTTATTTCGGGCTGCGATATGGATGTTGCCCGGAACGATACGGGCGCCCGAATACCCGCAAAGCCGGGCGAGTCCGTCGATGAAGGGGGGCAGGGCGCGACGGAATATGTAAAAGACTCGCGGCTGAACCTGGTTCCCGTAAAGGCGTACAAAAACACGGGGATGGGGACCCCCGTCGAGTACTATTATTATTCCGCGCAGACGATGCACGAGACGTGGAGCGACGGCACCCGGATCACGGATTCCATATCGAGTATCCATGTGCCCGAGAACAGGGAAGCGATCATTTACCGTTATGCCGACTACAAGGGGGATTACAGGCTGTTGACGGAAAACTCATCGCCGTCCCATTTCTGGAACCTGAAAAACATAACAATGAGCGGGGACATGAACTGGGACAACAGGGTCAGTTCAATGGAAGTGCGGAAGAAAATCACCATTCCGTCGAAACTGGACTATATCAAATCCGAACCGAAAGATTCCGAGTTCGGCGGCGATGTGAATGTGAATGAAGTACAGGGGATAGCCAACAATGGTTCCTACTGGTATATCTGCAACAGGACGAGGATATACCGGTGCAATCAAAACGACATCACCTATGTTCATGGAAGTACCAGCGCGGGCAGTCTCCCGTCCGCAATCGACGACTACAACCATTTCGGGGATCTCGCCTATTATGACGGACGTCTTTACGTCCCGCATTATAAAAAGGATTCGAGTAAAGCCTCCGTGGTGGTGGTATACGATTATCTGCTTCGGTATCAAACCTATGCGTATTTTCCCACAAACATTCAGGCAAAGGCGGCCTGGGTCGCGATCAATCCGGTAAACGGCCTGATTTATTCCACCGACGACTATAAGGTACTCAAGGTGTATGACAGCAGCATCCCCTACGCGGGCGCAACGCTTACGTATCTGTTTTCCGTCAGTCTCGACTTCGGAAGTCTGGGGCACAGCGACGGGTCCTGGTGGAACGGTGTCTGGAACCAGGGCGGCGAGTTCGGACCCGACGGACTGTTCTACTATGTCCTGGACCACAAAAGCGATGAAGACAGCGCGTACACGGGATTCTATATCTTCAAAATAACGGGAAGAAAAGGGACGGCCAAATGGCGTGCCAATATCAAATACGATCCCGACTACGGGGACGGGTGGAAAAGAGACAGCGAACTCGAAGGGATCACCTATTTCGACAGGGGAAGTGCGAGCAAGTACCCCGGTCAGGTGCATGTTCTCTACCTTCATAATGAAGCGGATGAAGACGACTGCTGGCTGATGCATTACGCGACGAAGTAACGGTAACTACCTTATAACGGAAAGCCTGACGGGGCGGAAGCGCCGTCAGGCTTTTTTTAAACTTTATAAGATTTCTGTATGATTAGCATTAAGAAAATTTCTCACAGAGTCCGCGGAGATCACAGAGAAAGAATTTAATTTTTTTTCCTCCGTGTCCTTTGGTGCGCTTTATGAGAGATTCCCTTTTCTCATACAAGTATGCAAAAGGTTTGCCGGGAAACAGCCTTCTTTGACAAGCCTTGTATCCGGGACGATGACGGATGCCACCGCTGCCGTTATAATATTTTTTGATAAACTACAGATCGCCCCGCGTTTTTTACTTCATACAGTCACCTCGACAACAAAAACGAACAGCCGCTTTTTCGATTTCCCTTGCCCGTCATTCTCTTCCCCCGGTCATGTATAAAAAAAGACACGGATTCACACGGATTAACACCGATGTCTATTCAATCCGTGTCTGATTACTTCAATAATCATTATTCCATGATCAAAAAAATCAAAGGCCCCGGCATAAATTTTTGATTTACAACAGGATTTATTAATGTTATGATATCCTATAAAAAAGGAGTAAATAATTATGAAAAAATATTCTTTTATTGTACTTCTTATTCTTTGTTCGGTATATCTTTTATCTCAGACACCCGCACCAACCGGAGTCGTTCTATCCAAAACCAATTTTGTTATCGAACACCCGCAATCCGCTGCGACTGCAACGGTTCTGGATTGTTCAACAGGAGGATGGGAGCTTCATGGCTCTTCCGACTGGTTATCGGTTTCTCCTGCATCGGGAATAGAGGGAGAAGCAATCACGCTCACCGTGGACTGGAGTTATTTTTCATCAGCGGAGACATTAACGGGATTTGTTACTATTTTAGATATAGAAAGCAGTGTCACAAGTGTTATACAAGTTCAAGCTGTTAATTCAACAGTGCTTTCAGGTGATGTCAATTATGACGGCTCGGTTAATATTATCGATGCCCTTTTAATAGCCCGATACTATGTGGGATTTATTCCTGAGAATTTTGTCGTCGACTGGGCGGATGTCAACGACGATGGGGCAATCAATATAATCGATGCGCTTCTGGTTGCCCGATTTTATGTCGGTCTTATTGATCGATTCCCCAGCCAGGATCCGATAATTGTATTCAATGACCCGAATCTGGAAAAACGGATCAGGAGTGTTTTAAGCAGGCCGTACGGAGACATCCGCGCAAGTGATGTGAAGGATTTGACAAGACTCACAATCGGCGGCACCGGTGAAATATATGATTTAACGGGACTGGAGCATTTTACTTCATTAACATATCTGGAGCTTACCAGGCACCAGATAAGCGATATCTCGCCCCTGGCAAGCTTGACTTCATTAACCGATCTCTGGATTACCAATAATCCTGTAAGTGATATTTCGCCCCTGGCTGCCTGCCGCTCATTAACAAAAATATTTATCCAGAATTGCCGGGTCAGTGATATCTCTGCCCTGGCAAACCTGACATCACTGACATATATTTTTCTTGACGATAACCAGGTAAGCGACCTGTCTCCACTGGCCGGTCTTCCTGCAATAGAATATATAGGCTTTAATAACAACCGGATAAGCGACCTGTCCCCCCTGGCTGATTGTACCACGTTACTTCATATATCTTTTAGCGATAATCTGATAAGTGATCTTGCTCCAATAGCAGAATTGGCTGCATTAACAAGGATTGGGTTTAATAACAACCAGATCAGTGATCTATCCGCTCTGGCCGACCTCGATTCATTGGAGATTATTAGCATCAAGAATAACCGTATAAGTGACCTGTCCGCTCTTGCGGGCAAGCGTGTATTGACAGATATCTATATCGATGATAACCGGGTAAGTGACCTGTCCGCTCTTGCAGACTGTATTTCATTGGAAACATTCAAGGCACTTAATAACCGGATCAGCGATCTGTCTCCTCTTGAGGGCCTGCCGTCATTAGTCTATATATATCTTGATAATAATAACATAATCAATCTTCCGCCTTTCCGGAATTCAAGTCGTATATATGCTCTTCATTTGGACAACAACCTGATAAGTGATATTTCACCGATAGGAAACAGGGATTCAATCGGCAGCCTCCATCTCGGCAATAACCGGATCAGCGACATCTCGTCTCTTTCAACCATCGCTTCCATGTCCGAGTTATACCTTAACAATAATGCCGTCAGTGATGTCGCTTCCCTTGCCCATTTTACATCCATGGAATTTCTCGAGCTTGCAGATAATCAAATTACCGATATTTCGCCCCTTTCCGGTCTTACGGTATTAAAATCTCTGGTTCTTTCGAACAACGACATCAGCGACATCTCAATCATTCCCGGCCTTGCTGTCTTATATATACTGGATTTGTCGGGTAATACTATCAGCGATTTATCCCCTTTGGCCGCCGCCTCTCTGGTTCGACTGGAAAGCCTTCATCTTTCAAACAACAATATCAGTGATGTATCCGCGTTCGCGACTGCAAAGCTGCCCTCATTGGAACGATTATGGCTTTCCGATAATACTATCAGCGATATTTCTTCACTGGCCGGACTGACAAGGTTACTCGAGCTTTATCTTCTCAATAATACGTTAGACGCAAACGCGGAAGGTGTTATTCGGTCACTGGAAGCCGGCGGCACAACTGTATATTACTAAGCGCGAAGCGAGGGGCGTTCATGTGTACTGAACGGATAGCGCCGGGCGGGGTTTTTTTTAATCGCAAAATACTGATATACTCCCGACATAATACCGGGCGATGATGAGGGCGTCGACTATATTTATAGTGCCGTTACAATCGGTATCAGCCGCAACGGGATTGAAGTTTGAAGGATCCAGACCGACATAGTACTGCGCCGTCTTTAGGGCATCGATAATGTTTATTGCACCATCGCCATTTACATCTCCCAATACCATTTCAGCCTGTTCTATTTCGATGACAATATTATTTGTTGCTTCTATGTTGCCTGCATTATCGGTACTGTAATATGCTATTGTGTACATTCCTTCCGCGGTAAACGTATAAGACAAGTCACCGTTTGAAACAGCTTCCTCATTTATCGTCACGACAGTCTCATAAACGCCGCTTGATGAATCGCTTGCCGACCATTCACATGTCAAGCCTGTTTGTGCCGAGAAAATCTCCGGGCCGCCGGTTAATTGAATATTTGTATCCATTTGTGTTTCCGGCGCCGTATTGTCGATATAGAATGTGCCGAGATTTTTTTCTGTTTGATTATTAACGTTGTCTTCCGAAATTATTGTAATCTCAGCAAATCCTTCATCTTCGACTTGTATATATAGATACTGATTCTTATATAGTTCTTCCTGTGAAATCCATTCATCATCATTTATTTTATATTCAAGACGTGCTATCCCTGATTTTGGAAATCCCGACTCATTACAATAGACTATAATAATATTTTCAGAGGATATGAAGGTCGTTGTTTCCGCTACATAGTGTGTTTTGATAATCGTATGGGACAATTCCGGCGGTGCTGTGTCAACGTTAATGATTGCTATCGATTCTTCGCTTATATTACCCAATGAGTCTTCCGCATAATAGTGAAATTCATGAACACCGGCCGGCAGTGTTACCGGTTCAATATATACTTGCATATCATTATATGGACTGGAATGGGAAAAATATATGTTTGTAATCGATGAATATTCGGATTCCGTCGATGCACTCAAAACAATACTGTTTTCGTTATTAACGAAGTATTGCATGCTTTCGGTATAGTTAATACAATTGAATTCGATATTCACTTTTGGTTTGCGGTTGCATACAATTACATTTCTCGTTTCTTCATTATAATTGCCCGCACTATCTGCCGCTAGAAATCTTAATTCAAGTTCAAATGTATCGTTTATTACCGTTCCCGAATTCCATTCCGTATTAATATAAGATTCATTCCCTGATAGAAGTAAATTCTCCTCACCGGAATCTATTGAATAATAAATATTATACTCATGAAATTCTGTTTCTTCGATGATATCTGCTTCTATATGGATTTCCCCTGACAATATATCGGCGTGATTTGGACTCATGATATTGATTTGAGGCGGCGTTCTGTCAATATATATATTTTCAATGAGCTGATTATTGTTGCCGGACTTGTCGATTGCAGAGATTATCAGGTCATACCTGCCTTCGGATAAAACGGAAGGATTGAATGAAAATAATTCAATTATATTTTCTGATTCATCTTTCTTTATGGTATTATAATCAGAATCAATTAATTCTATTGACATCATCTCCAGATTTTGTTCATGGATATTTAATTGTATATCTACATTGTTTTGATTTGACAATATGGCTGTAAAATCATTCAGGAATATTTCAGGGATGCTGTTGTCGATGGTGAAGTCGTTTATTCTTTCCTGTACCCATGTATCATCGGAAGCTTTCAAAGTAATTAATAGTTGATAAGCCCCTTCTTCCAAATCTGCTGTATAAAAAGATGCTTCATTATCATCAACAGGTAGTAGACCAAGGTCAACTGTATCGACTATTTCATTTCTGCAATTAATCATAGTGAATTCAACGAATGCAGGTTGCAATAGTGAGAAATTTACGTAAAGATGTTTCGTTTTTGAACAAAAAGGATCAGGTATATCATATGAAAGAAGATAATGGTTGCTGCTTTGTTGAGGATAGAAATCAACCATGTGATTTTTATAATTACCGGCCTTGTCCCATGCTTCAAGCCTCAGTGTATGTCGATGTCCTTTTACTAAATAACATGTATCAAGACAATATATATTTCCATCGATGTTTCTGTCAAATTGAGTGATAAGATATTTACCGATATTATCCTGATCTATCAAAGATAAAGTGAAACGGTCTATATTCGCGTCGTCGATTATGCCCCGTATATATAAAATTTCATCTGTGGGGAGGCTGTCATGTAATGGATACTGGATTTCTGCATAAAGATTTCCTCCTGTAACCGGATGAGAAACATCGAATTGCCGTGAAAAAACAGCTCTAAAATATCTATTACCATCCGGATCGGGTTTTTTCGAAAGCAACCATGCAGCAATAAAACCATCCGCAGATGGACATAACACAGGATTATACGTGTCCATAGTTGATGTATTTAGAATTATTTCCCGACCCACAGGCGCAAAGCTTTCATCGATACGTCTTGCCGCAATACGCCAGTTTAACGTATACCATGCGACAATAAAACCGTCATCGATTTTTATGGCATCAGGTCCGCTTTCATCGTAGCTATGATTATAAAATTGATCGTTTATAATAATTTCTTTTCCTGTTTTATGCCCGTCATTATCCAATTGTACCGCCGTAATATAAGAACCTGTAAATGGTCCCACCACAATAAAACCCGCGTTCGATTTTATCAATTTCGATTTTATTTTATCGCCGGTATATATCTCAATCAAATTTTCGGATAGAGGATCGTCTTGTTCTATTTTTTTTACATATGTCTTGTAGTAACCAGGGTTATTTTCCTGCTCGGATTGCCATAAAGCCATAATTCCGCTTCCAGTTGTTTCGGCTGATACAAATCCTGTCGTATTTTCTGTAATTATATGCGGATTATTTATTGCTTTGAAATATTTATCAAAAAATTGCACAAAAAGTGTATTTCCATCTTGATGCGTCCATAATAATGCGTAACCGTCATCTGTTTCTGTACATGCTATACCCTTAACTTTATAACTTGAGTCTGCGATTCTTATTAATTCCAGTTTTTCTCCTATTTCTTTACCGGAATCATCAAATTGTTGTGCTTTTAAAATATCGAAGTTGAAATTTACATCAGTCTCAAGCCATATAATGACAAATCCATCCGGCGTTTTTGAAATAAAATATTCACGCGAGAAGCCATATGAATCCGGAATTATGCTTATTTGCTTGCTTTTTGGAACACCTGAATCGTTATATATTATTACGTTATGAATTTCGTTATCAAGATCATTCCATGCGATGACATGGCCGCCATCGATTTTTACTGTTTTCAAATCTTCGATAAAAGTATCCGTATCATCATCAACCTGATATTCATTATAACCTGTTATTCCTTCGTTATTTATTTCATCTACTGATTTGTTGTTGTCAACAATGACCGGAATTTTGCATTCACCAAAGCTTCCGTATATATCTATTGCTTCGATGATAATGGCATATCTACCGTCTTCTGCATAATTGTATTCATAATCCATTCCATCCCATTGCAGCTGCAATTCATTTCCGCATGTAACATTAAGGCCGGAAATTATTGCATTTATTTCTCTTTCTTTTTTGTCTACTATTCGTGCTGAAACATTTACATCTTTATTAAAATTTATTGTGAGATCCAATGAATCCTGCACGCCAATACTTGACGGTTCGTCGGGTGATATGTAATAAATTGATTGTTCACCGGTAATTTCAATTTCAACAGGTGATGCATCAAGAATAAAATAAGAACTTTGTTTTTGTGCAGGAGAACCAGGCATCCCGATTGATGCAGCCTGAACCATGAAACAATAATTGCCGTCAGGCACCATTTGGTTTTGAGAATTATATCCGTCCCACTCGATTTCATTTGTTCCATCGGAGAAGATAACATTATCGATGAGTGTTATTATATGATTGTTCTTCTCGTCATATATATAAGCACTTATCATGGATGTTTCACTGAGATTAAATTGAGATTTGATCTTGTTTGCCGTGACACTATGGGGGCTAAATCCGCCTGAGAGAAGCGTTATATCACTAAGCTCCAAATCGTTATCATTTATACTGAAATATGCGGCTGACGTCACAGGCTTTGCATTTCTTAGAATTAAAGCAGGAGGCACTATTTTAAACGCGACACAGTAATAACCATCAGGTAAGTCTGTATCTGTTATCGTTTCAGTATAATCGCCTTGAATAATTTTAATTTTATTGACAACATTTTCCCACTCAATATCATTAAAATCTCCTGGTTTTACAATAGAAATAGTGAGAAATCCATTTTCAATAATTCTATAATTATAATCGATTGTTTCCGAGTTGCTTATTTCAGTGTACTCATCATTAAGTATCTCGACACCTTGAAAGTTGAGAACATCGACAGATACACTCGATATTAATGAATCATTAAATATAAACTCTATCTCATATGCTCCATACGGCACGATATTCCCATCATTATCCTTGCCGTCCCAATAACTCCTGAAATGTGAAGCTTTATTTGAGAAGGATGAGTATTTGTTTAGTAATGTAATCGCTATGTCATTACCTGTAATATTAATTTTCGCATTTCCTTCTCCCAAAAAACTTATATCGATAGCCAAGCCCTTATAATTTTCGTTCACGCAATCCGGATAGAGAAATGAATCCTGAGTACTGAAGCCGCATAACCCTGGCCGTAAAACAAATTCATATGCCCCCCATGTATGTGAAATATACATGCTATAACTCCCCGGCGCAAAACACAAATCGGTTGCGTCTGTGCCGACAGGATGTTCAGGATCGTGCCAGGAACAAATATATTCAAGTTCGGGATTGAATATATGGATTTTTTGATTTGCTGTGTCCAATACATATATATTTTTATATGGCCCTATATTTATATTTTCAAGCCATGTGTCGGACGCGAACTTCGTCGAATATGAAGATAAACCGAGCGATGTACTGTCGATAACGAAATAGTCGATAAGATTGCCTGTTTCGTCCAGTTTTATAATTGCCGCATGATTGAAAATCATATAAATATAACCGTCACTGACAGCCATGCCGGACGCATATCCCCATGTTGAAGAGCTTTTATTATAATATGACGTATAACAGAATTTTGTATCCGGGAAATTTATGAAAGTATCAATTGCGGTTGAATATTTATATATTTTTTTTTCATTTATATCCAGAATATACAGGCAATCGTCTTCACCGCAACAAATGTCTTGAATATATGAAAACTCAAAATCTATTTTACCCTCCGGTTCGAAACCAAGGCTGTTTTTGTTCCAGAAATAGATTTCGTTACTAATATTGTCGACAACGTAAATTCTTCCCGATTTGGTCAAAGCGACTTTTCCTGCAAAATCGAGAAACCGTTCTTCATTTGAAGAATTATATGCATAACAATCCGCGTGTCCTGTATCGTCGAGATAAAAGCCCACATTATAACCGTCATCGATTATGGAAGCATAATAATAGCTGTTGTCATACTCGTTTATATCTATCGCATATACGCTGTTTATAAAGTCATATGTTACATTATATTCATCCTTTATATGCTGGTTGTCTATTTTTCTTTCATATTGGAAAAGAGATGTATCAATTGTTTGCTGTCCATGCAGGAAATAGCCCGATAATATATATAAAAAAAATAATATGTGTTTTTTCATTACTTTCTGCCGCTTTCTTGAATATCTATTTATAATTATAAACAAGACAACTATTTATCTGCATTAACAACATTATGACCTTTATAATTTTTTTTCAGCAAAGATTATAAAGACGTATTAAGAGGCAGATAAATATATCAAATTCATAAATTATTTATTATCACCTTTTTCGATTATCGTTATCTTTTATTTTGACTCATTTAGATACATTTAACTATGTTTGCACAAGGGCGATCATATCATAATAATATATTAAAGTCAAGTATCCAAATAAAAATATTTAGAGAAAAATATATTTTTATATTGACAGCTTATTATAAAATATGATAAACTAACACTAATTTTTATAAAAATGGCGTTAATATAGTAAACATTGAAAAGCCGGAATAAGAAAAGACAGAAAGAATATATATATTTTTATAATAAAGAAAAGAGAGTGTCGATTTTGTAGTACGTTTTACTAATATAGAAGAATTCCGTCTATAAAGAAGGACAAATTTTATAATTCTATAAGGAATAATATTATTGAAAAATAAAAAATCTTTATTTATTAAGCAAATTGCTGTTTTCATGCTGTTTGTTTCTCTCTTCTCCTGTTACTTTCTAGGAATAACTACACGGGCAGAAAGGACAAAGCCTTTTGGACCAACATTAAATGATGTTGACATGTATTACAGGCAAATTTTCCCTGAAAAGCGAAGGACGAGGCATATAGGTTTTATAAAAAATAACGGTGAATATGTGATGGATGATTTTGACGGGGATGGCATCATAAACACGGAAGACCCATATCCGCTTGATGCCTGTTATCCCGGTAATTTTATAAAAAGCGTCGATATTCCGTTAATAGGCAATTATGATTATACCGAAGCCGATTTTGATATCTATACAATTACCGGTAACAAAGTGTTGACACTTGGTACCATCGGATTCAATATCAATGATTACCTTGAAAATTTCTGCAAGGCTTTACTGGATGAAAATTATAATGAAAATGGCAGTTCGTATTATTCTGATACGCAAAGAATAAATCTTGGTTTTTCGCAAAACAATGAATTAAAATTATATATCTCTAGTCTTAATAATAAATGTGACGCTGAAAGCCTTTTATATGAATTGCTTGATAACGGGAATTATTATGACAGGGATTATAAACAGGGCTACGAACAATCGAATTTACCGAATGAAAGTATAATTAATTTAGGTAAAATAGTGGAATTATTCGGAAAGAAAGAGAATCCGGGATATACATTACAGGAATTGGTAAAAGGATTATACTATTTTCTCACAGGAAAAGAATGTGAATATAGTACGGATATTCTAAAATATTTCGAGGGAGAGGGCGGAAGAGACCCTTATTTCAGGCTGGATTCCGATGTACTCAAACGTTTCGGGCTTCCCAATGCAAGCAATGATTCATTATGGGATTATTTAAGTTATGACACCGTCGTTTTTTCTTCCATCTATGATAATGATATAATATGGCCTATAAAGTGTACGGGACTACATAACCATATTCTTTATTCACCTTATCTTGATTATTTTTATACAAATCATTGTGAGGAGAATTATTCACGTTATATGATCGAATTTAACAATTCGGAACTCGATCTGGAACGTATGGTTGCCATAAAAGTACTATTAGAAAGAAAAAAAACTTTTCCCGAAGATATTTATACTGCAAAGATATTCATCAGCGGTAAAGACGTGATACGGCTTAATGATCTTGATCCTACCGGAGGAGAATATATAAAGTTTATTAATTTAAATGAATCAGGTTTCAATGTCATGTCAGACAATCAAATAATCTATGATATTAAAAAAGATGACGGCAACTTCAAATACCATATTTATAAATTGTTTGGAGATACCAATGACGATGACATAATACACAATGAAAAGCTCGAGAAAGAGATTTATTCCTTTTTCTTTTTCCTTATACCGCATAAAGAAAATTTGCCTGAAATAAATCAAAAAATTGTACAAAAAATATCTGGATCATTAAATGGACATGATAGTATTCCTTATAAAATTGTCGTTCCCGATAATGAAATCTACGATGATTTGGAAATAACGGTTACTTGTCCGGGAGGAGTAACTGACTTCGATATTTATATTCAATATGAATCCTTACCCGTAATTAATAACGGCGTTGTTACTGATTATTGTGCATATGGGAAAAATACTGGTGACGACAAGGTAAATATTACTTTTCCGTCAAGCGGTACATGGTGGGTATTGGTATACAACTTTTCAGGAAACCCGGGAACTTACGTACTTGAAATGACGTTAACCCCTGATTCCGCTCCTGCCGCTAACGCTGACTGGGCGTTTATCGGCAGTACCGTTCATTTCTGGCCTCCCGCAGACCGTAATACAATCGTCGCAAAAGTTGACGGCAATCACAATATTACGGAAGGACCTTACGTTTTGCCGTATGAATACCTCTGTGATCCCGGCAAATTTACAAAAGACAGCTGTTTGATTGATGATAATATAAGTCCGTTCGATCCCCCAATATACAAACTCGACCTGACGATTTCAAAATTACTAAACCTTTTCACCATTGATGCGAATGAAGACGAAAAACTGCTGTTTGTCCAGGGGGCATACGGTCTTGAAGCATATGATCAGCCCGCCATTGAACAGCTTGAAAATACATATCTTTTCATGAAGGATGATGAAAATATTTATTTTCCCCTCACCGATCATTGCTTGAAAATAGATGGACTTTCGGATACGAATGAAAACAACCGTGTTGTCAATAAATTTATCGATGATTTTAACGCGAATGCATACATTTTTTCTTTCGATCATGTCTGCGGAGTACAGGGATGGGCATCTGTCGAATTACCGGTAAGCAATTACTATCACGATCTGAAAACATATGCACATATCGTCAACAAGGTTTTGTTTACCGTTAAAGGTATTGTTCCTCCCCCGCGTCCGTCAGGTCTCGTCCTTGAAGTGACGGAGCCCGAAACGGATGTTTTCAATATCATCATTGATTGGGAATATTCGAGTGAAGACAAAATCACCCACTTCAGGATTGAAAGAAAGACCGGCGATGAAGATTTTACAACAATAGCGGATGAAATCGGCGTGAGTACAAGGCGTTTTACCGACACCAATATTCTTTCGAATACGGAGTATTCATACAGGGTCCTTTCCGTCAATTGCGCAGGCGCCGTCGCCACATCTGTCCAAAGTATAAAAACACCCCAGACAATCCCGGCTCCTCCTTCTGATTTAAGCGCGGCCGCCGTTTCCCACAAACGGATACGTCTCGCCTGGAACGACAATTCACACAATGAAAATGGTTTCAAAATAAAGCGGAACGATCTCGAAGAAGACATCGTTATTAATGAAGCGAACGTGACGACGTATCAGGATTCGTATGCATTGCTGCCGGAGACCTCATACACCTATACCGTCCGCTCCTTCAACGAGCTTGGCGATTCACCTGAAAGCGCGGAAGCGGCCGCGACGACACTCGGTTCGGAATTATCCCCGGAAGTGGCCGGAATAAGCTGCGACATCGTGTTTCAGCAGGATATGTACGGCATCCCCGACCGCTGGATACCGAACACCAATGAACTCTGCAGGCCGTTCTCCGTCGTTATCCGGGGGAGGGACGCGGACAATGGAATTTTCGAAATACCGGAAAATCTCGGCGTTTCCGTTATCGCACCCGAAGACCCCTTCTGGCAGGAAGGCGATGAAGACGAAGCGGGAAGCAACATTCACCGGAACAAG
>JAFGHO010000092.1 GCA_016930085.1 Spirochaetales bacterium | reverse complement strand
GCTATGCCTTTGAATTTCCCGGTATGTTTTGGTAGCAATGCCACCGCCGTTCGGAGAAGGGAATTTGCAGGTGGATTTTTACTCTGGAAGAAGCCTGCATTGATGTGTTAGTCGGGATTGGTGAAGCCTTACATCCGATGATGGGCAACCATTTTATTCGGTTTATTGACTTTCACCTGGATAACAAATAAAAATCACAGTTTTATTTTTTATTCGAACCCTATTCCATATCTCTATTGCATGCCAATTAGAGTAAATGATACATCTATTAATATACTATCTATGGAGGTTTATTATGACAGATAAAGGAATACTCAAAAAAAGGGTTTTGGTATATCCTGCCATAGGCTGTGATTTTAATTGTTCTGAGGAAGAAAACGATGATGTAATAAGACTGGTATATAAAATCCCTGGCGTCAAAAAAGAAAATATCCATCTGAAGGTGATAAAAGATGCTCTCAGACTCATTGCTCATAAGGATGATACGGATTATATCAATGAGTTTTATTTTCAATGCGAGGTCGATGCAAAAAACATACATGCTGAGTACGAAAACGGTATTTTGACTTTGAACATTAATCCTTTATGCCAGGTTCCCTTAAAAAAAACGTCTTTAGTTAAAATTAATTAACTTTTACCATCTATCATTGTCCTTGTAAAGAATAGATTTTTTGAAATTGAAGAATAAAAAGTATATCCGCAATGAAGACTTGCCTAACATAAGCAATTTTACTCACTGTCCCGGAGGCACCGTTATCTTTATAATAGATTAGATATTCGTCCTGGTTGCCCCCGATGAAACCTGCCGTGGAACATGGAGTACAATGGAACGCCGGTTGTTCCAGGCTCAGGTCATATTCCCTTATTTTTCCGAATCGGATAATGTATCGTAAGCTTCCTGGATTTTGAGGAATTTTTTTCTCCTCTTGTGAGGCCGGATCAGGATGATATCGTTTACAATAAAGCCGGTAGACATCCTTGTCAATGCCGAGGACCAGATAATAATTACTCATACTCAAAACCTCCTGATTTTAATTAATAAAAAAAAGGCCGATGACACACACCGCCATCGGCCTTTTTTATCCGTTTGCGTAACATTATGTTTAATTCACGAACACCCACATCTTTCCGTCATGTGCGGCCGGGGTCACGCCCTTGCGCTTGAAAAGTTCGCTTAAGGTGACGAATTCATACCCCTGTTTTTTCAGTTCCGGGATAAGTATGTCGAGTGCTTCCGGCGTCGGATGCGGATTGGGCTGGACATCGTGCAGGAGGATGATCGCCCCGTCCCTCATCCCGCTCAGTACTTTCTGCGCCCGGTCTTCGGCGGATGTATTCTGGCCGGCCCAGTCATAACCGAGTACGCCGCTCGCAAAGGGCAGGTCGATAGTATCGTACATCGTTTTACTGACCGCGAGATTCGGCGGACGGAAAAAATGGGGGGAGGTTCCGGTATATTTTTCAATCGCGGCGGTCGTTTTATCGATCGATTCCTTTATCTGTTCCGGCGTCTTCGAATTCAAGCTATCATAAGCCCACGAATGGTTGTTGATTTCACACCCCATGGCAACGGCACGTTGCAGCACCGGTTTGGTTGAGTCATTAATACGCTGTCCGACCACAAAAAACGAAGCGACAACCCCGTACTTTTCAAGTTTGTCAAGAACAAGGGGTGTTTTATTCACATCCGGACCATCGTCAAAGGTAAGCGCGCACAGTTTCGTCCCTTCCGCACCGGTTTTTGTTTCCTTGACGACCGTTTCTTTCTGTGAAACACAGGAAGAAAACACCAAGGCTACTACCGGGAACAGAAAAATGATGATTTTCTTCATCTCATATACTCCTTACTGTATAGTTTTATCGGCACTGTACTGCCAATACGCTGCCGGTCTTACAAAGCCGGGCAGGCTCAATATAATATAACAAAATAATTTGCCTAACGCGAGAGGGTAAGCGATCCCGCGTCAAGACTGATCTCGTAATAACCGTGATCGTCCCAGACAAGCGGGCTCCCGTTCTGGATAATCGTCCCGCCGTCCACCTTCACCCGGAGGTATTTTCCGGGCGGGAAATGATTCGGGAGTGTCCATTGCCACATCATCTCGCTTCCCGATGTTACCGGAGATACCGAAGAAAGCATTTGTTGCGCCCGCCAGTACGCCCCGATATTGAGGGCCGTGTCGATCCACATGTCGCCCAGGGATTTTGCGTGATTGACGCTGCTTGTAAACTGATCAAGATCAAAGGGCTGATAAGCGCCGTCATTACCTCCCGTAAATCCGTGAATGCAGTAGATCTGCCATTTTCCGGCGCTGCGTGCCGAATCGACCGGACTGTTGAGGGCGCCGGCTTGGGCGCCCTGCGCCGGAATATGGCAGGGAAGATTGAAGGGATTCGAGCCGTCATTCGGACCTATCGAACCGCCGCTCACTCCGCGGTTTAAGAGAAACCGTGTTTCGGCGACACTCACGTAGCTGGTATCGCCGTACGGGGCCGCCATCGTATACGGGATGACGCCGAACTTCTGCCGGATGAAGGTTGTCGCCGCATCCACATCGGAAGCCGACGCATTGCTTTGATGGCTTTGCGTGTGGTTGCCGAGTTCGTGGCCGTCTGCGACCGCCTGTGCCCAGATGGTGTTCGATGCCTCGCTTTTCCCGGTCCAGAGATAGAAGGTAAACGGAACATCGAGTGAGTTCAATGTCTGGTAGTTGTTGATCTGGGAGGAGTTCGCGTCGTCGAAGGTATAGGAAACCGCACCCTTGAAACCGGCCCAGTCAAGGACAACGAGGTTTCCCGGATTACCCGCCGGTCTGGGAACGCCGCCGGTCAATGGGGTCGGAAGTCCGGATGCTTCAACCGGTGCGGGGGTTCCGTAATCCGGCGTCGGTTCCGGTGTCGCCTGTTCGCAGGGGAACTCGGAGATAAGTCCCACATAATACCGTGCGATCAGGAGGGAATCCACGATGGTAATCCCGTTCGCGCAATCGACATCCGCCTGTTCGATATAAAAATTGGACGGATTCAGGTCGACATAATATTGGGCCGTTATCAGGGCGTCGACGATATCGATTGTCCCGCTGTGGTTCGCGTCACCCAGGGCAAAACTCTGTGAAAAGATCACGCACGGGGCCAGTAACAGGGCAATGACGGTAATCGTATATTTCATGATTATATCTCCTTAGTGTATTTACTGTCGATTACTTCACATTAATGTTACATGGTACTTATTTATATGCTTGCAAAAAAAAGGATAAAAAATTGCATTTACAGTAAAATCATCGTCGATTTCGGAATATTCATTCACATTGACGGTCTGGTACTAAAAACGCCGAAACACGATTAATGAGTGCATTTTTTCCAAATATAGTGTATAATGACTCATATTAATGACGATAGTGGAAGACGATTGTTTGAATATTCAATTCCGGTTATTATCAATAAAAAAAGGAGTAAATAAAATGAAAGGGAAAACCCTGTATTTGTTGTTATTTCTGTTTTTATTCGGATGTATCCTACATGCCCAGGGAAATGTCCTTGTGGGGGATGTCAATGAAAGCGGTACTGTGGATATCGTCGATGCCTTGCAGGTTGCCATGTATTATGTCAATCCCGACAACGTGTTGAAGAACCTCGTGGTGGCTGATGTGGACTGCAATCAGACTGTAAATATTGTCGATGCCCTTCAGATTGCCCGCTACTACGTGGGGGTTATCGATGATCTTCCCGGATGCGAAGGTGACAATTATCCCACGACTATTATGCGCCTTACAAGCGATGAACAAAAAGCGCTTCAACAGGATTTTGAACGGATTAATGGCGCGGATTTTTACGGTACCGTGGGGCCATTTGGTTTTCTTGAATACCATTATGTGCCCCTGGAGCAGGTTCCGAAAAACACTCCTCTCAACGACGAAGAAGCAATTCTCGAGGCTGCGGCGAATGCTTTGATGAGGAACATAACCTTCACCAATATTTTTACCGACGCCCTGCTCGATAATTACAGGATTATCAATAGATCTTCCTACTGGACCGTCGAATTCCGGTTTGATTCCTACGAACAGTATGGTACCGTCAATAACGGTATTCCGGCCAGGGAAACCACTATCATCGTCGAAGGCACGCAGAAGGCCTTCTGCATCGAGTACTATTATTATCCCTTCGATATCGTCATCCCCCCGGTAGAGAAAATCACTCCGCAAAAAGCCATGGAATTATCCGTCGGCCGGGTCATCACGTACTACAATGTTGCAGGTGAACCGGTGGAATACAGCGTCACGGCGGAAGATATAACGGAAGTGCCCTCGGTGAAGTATATTATACCCTATGAAACAGAGGAATCTCTCCAATACCGCTATTGCTGGCAGGTTTCGATCGCTGGCGGAATGTGGGACATGTATATCGATGTCGTCACCGGAGAAGTCATCGATATCGAACAACATTTCCAGACCTGATTGCATGCCGTTGGCCGGTAGTGCAGTAAGGGAATTGCCGGCCGGCAATCCCGGATTCATCATACTGCATGTGAGCGATCCGGGGCAATTATCATGGAAGTCATTCCATTGTTACAGTGACTTTACGCCGGTACAGGGTATCGATGAAGAAATCGGTTGAGTTTTTGCGCGGCCATATGATAGAGAAGTTGTTACCCACTGTCATGCAGTCAGCAGAGGCATCGCTTTCGAGGCTCGCGAACATTCCAAAGACAAACCAGGTATTCCATGCCTGATCGATGATGGCTTTCTCCCACCATTCAATGCCGTCTTTCGAACTGAAAAGACGTAACGAACCGTTCATGGGGGCGAGGTAGAAGTACACACCGCGATATTTTGAAGCCGCTGCATCCGTATGCGAATCCGCATAGGGCATGACGAAAGAACCGGTTCCCGTCAGGGCGTTTTCCGACCAGGACCCGTTGTTGTACTTCACCCAGGGAACGACCTTGTGTTTGACTGCCGCTTTGATGACGTCGCTTACCGGCGCACGGGCGACCGCGACGCCATTCGATCCGGTATGCTCATTGTAATAGACGTAAAAGTATTTACCCACAACCAGGACCGGCACCCCGCCGGCATTGCCCGCATCGCTCGTATGAATGAATGGCTTGATAATCTCGCCGCAGAAGGTCCAGGTTTCCCCCTCATCGTCCGAATAAAGGATGCCGATCGAGTACTGCTCCGTTCCGTCATAACCGCCTGAGCCCGTAAATTTCTCGATATGGCTGAAACTGAGCCAGCCCCTGCCGGGGATAATGAAGATATTCTGAATCCAGAAATTGACGCCGGGGAACTCACCGAGCAGACCGTTGCGGTCCATGAAATCGGTATTGTTTTTCACCCACACGAGGTTCGATAACGGTGCGTCGGGGGTGCCGGAAAATTTATAGGTTTTGAGTCCCGATGTATGAAAAAAAAACATGCGGGATTTATCCTGCCTGACGGTCGCCATCGACGAATCGAAATAGAAAGGAAGCTCCGAATCAGAATATAAACGCTCCATAGGGCCGATCCGAATGACCAGATCCCGGTTCATTGCACATGATGCAAGAAAGACAGCCGCTACGCACCACAGCAATCGAACGATGTTTTGCAAAACGATTCGTTTCATGTAACGTGCAGCATAACCTGAAGGAGGAAGAAGCGTCAAGATACATTATTCGATAATTCATTTATCCGGTAAAAAACCTGCCGTACTTCGAGTTTTGGATTTTTCGAAGGTTTCCATGCTTTCATATAAGGGCATGCTTATGGTTTCCTCACGTCGCTACCCCCGTTGTTTTTCGATTTCCTCTTCCACTTCCTCTGCGCCTTCCGCATAAAATTTCTCTTCATCGGGCGCCAGTTCTTTCAAAAGCCGCAGGAATTCCCCGGCGTGGACCCGTTCTTCATCGGCAATATCCTTTAATACTTCCTGCGCCAGTTTGTTGTCGGTCGATTCGGCGAGCTGCATATAAAGCTGGATCGCCTCGTATTCGGCTGCGATCATAAAGCGTATTGCGCGTATCAGCTCCTGTTCCGTCAGCTTTCTGCTGTTCGCCAATCCCGAAAACGGGTTTCCGAAATCAGGCATATCATACTCCTTTCAGTACCATGGTGATGGAATGCATTGTAGCGGTGAATGGTATCGATGTCAACACTTGCCAATGGTTTTCATTAACAGTAAGATCAAGGGATGGAAAAAACAGGTAAACTCTGCAGATGGTATCATGTCTGTCCGATGAAATACTTTTACGAACGCGGCCTTCTCGAAGAAAAATGGGTAGCCGGCTACTGTTGGGTGTCGAATCCTTCCTGTGTGAGAAAGAAATACGAGGAACGGGGGGAGTATCATCCCGATAACATGCTCCCCGACGGATCGATCAGGAAAGATTTAAAGCGGTGAATGATGCCGAACGAAAGATAATGTGCTTGTTTCATTTGACTTTAAGGTAATCTTCGTGTAGACTGGGTCCGCGTGTTAGTATCATTTTTTCCATATCATATGCAAATATATTGAATAGTATCGTCAATACGTACTTTGAAAAATTTCAATAAAGATATTTAGAACCGTATACGGAGTAAAAAAGACGGGTGATGGAGGATTTAATCAGGAGGAATATGAATGATAAATAAAGAAGCGGCGATGATTGCTTCACAGTGCAGGCATTATGCGATGTGCAAAATCGATTACCTTGGCACCGGATTATGTCCGTCGGCTGCGGGTGGTGCCTTTGTTTCCTTTTATCCGCAAGGCCGTATGGATTTGTATACGTATATTGCCGCAGGACGGATACCGGTCACCGCCGGGCTTATCGATATCGCCGATACATGTACGCTTTGCGGTATATGTGACAGACAGTGCTGTTTTATCACTGAATTACGGCCGGTTGTGGTCATGAAAGCACTCAAGGAGTATGTCGCTGCGTTTAAAAGCCGGAATGAAAAGCCCGTGTCTGTTGCATCCGATGATGTACTCGATGCCTTGCGGAATATTGTCGGTGGTAAAAACGCCTCGAACGATCCCGCCATTCTTTGTACGTACGCAAATGATCCTTGCCCCCTGTCACAGCCCGTTTTCCCCAGCCATGTCGTGCTTCCCGGTACCGAAGAGGAAATCAGCCTGATAGTACGATACTGCGCGGATAATAACGTACCCTACACCGTCCGCGGCAATGGCGGCAGTGTCATGGGGTTTGTGATGAGTAAGGGAGTCGTCATTGATGTCAACCGCATGCAGAACATCGAGTTTGATGAAGAAAATTTCTGCGTCCATGTCGAGCCCGGCGTCACCGCCTTTAACGTCCAGCGTGAAGCGGTGAAAAGAGGATTCAGGGTAAACACGGCCGAACCGTCGGCGATGATCGCCGCAAATCTCATGTGTTCCGGAATATTTTCCCTCTTTTCACATTCATACGGTATTTCTGCCGATAATTATATCAACGCGAGATTCGTCGGCCCGGACGGAAGTCGCTTCAATTTAAACCAGATTGATGCGCCTAATTTGTTTTCATATAATAAGGAAGAAAAACCGCTTTCCGGGATATGTACCGGCGTGAGTATCAAGTTGTATCCGTTGCTCGAAGATGAAAAGGGAATACTAATACCTTTTCCGGATTTTATCACCGCGATAACGTTTATACGTGATCTGGCAATTCGGAGAATGGGATCCGCGGCCGGTATCCTCGGCGGCGAATATATCTCCACATTTATGGCACCGACAGCCGGCCTCGCTTCCACGATGAAAGAAGTATTCAGCAAGAACGTTGGGATACAATATCTCGTCCTTGTTATCGGAGACTCCTGGTGTATCGAATCAGTGATTAAAATGGGTGTTCCCGTTATCGATAACAGGCTTTTCAGGACGCTGTTTCTCGGATTTCCGAATATAGCCTCAAGCGGATGGCTTGATATCCTCAAGGATTTTGATGATGATGCATATCCTTTTGAGATTATTGCTAAAAAAGAGTTATATCCGTTGCTCGAAGCGGCCATCAGGCCGTCACCCGACGTATTGGCCGGGGCTTTTGATGAAGATATGAGGGAATTCTTTACCGAAGTCTATAAAAATGAAGCAATGACGGACCTGGTCTGGTTGAACATGTTCCGTATACTTAGTTCCCGGATGGGCAGATACAAACACGTTGTGGCCTTTATTCTGTATGTTCCGCTTGCCGATCCCATCATCATTTTTGATCTTGATAAGCAATTCAAGCGTATCGCGGATAAACATGATATCAAGGCCGATTTTGGTTTTTTGACTCCCATCGATCAAGGAAAACGGGGAGTGTTCGAGTATGATTATTACATCGATCATACCGATGAGCATGAAATCGAAAAAATGCGTGCATCGATCGGTGAGGTTGCGGCAATGATCGAAGACTTCAGTGGACGTTACAAAGGATTGAAATGGATTAAATACACCTTGTATCAGGGGTTTTGCAGATCCGAAAACCTTTTATATACCTGATCCCGGGAATGGTGAACAACGTAATGTTTCATAAGGGAACAGACAAAAAGAAAAAAACTTTTTTTTTGACCGGTGCGACGGGTTTTTTAGGCGGGTTTTTATGTGCTGAACTGCTGCAACGGGGATATCGGGTCATCGTTTTGATCCGTCCTTCCGGCAGAAAATCGGCTTTTAAACGCTTCGAATCGTTATTGCGCTTCCATAACCTTGCAAACAGTACCGCCTTGCAATACCGCGTCGTGGAAGGCTGGCTGGATCAGCCGTGTTTCGGATTGACGGGTAATCATTATCACTCGCTGGCTCGGGAAACGGATCAGATTATCCACTGCGCGGCCGATACATCATTTTCAGAGAGGAAACGTGAAGGGGTTTTCAAAACGAATGTCTTCAGCCTGAACCGCATTCTCGAATATGCCCGAATTGCGCAGGTCGATTTTTTTCACCATATCAGTACTGCCTATTCAGCCGGATGTCATAATGGCAGAGTGCCTGAAAAACTGCATGCGCCGGGCCGTTTCAATAATGTATATGAAGAAAGCAAATGCAGGGGAGAACACATTGTCACTGATTTCTGCGGACACTATCATATACCATTGAATATTTTCAGGCCATCGATCGTCTATGGACATTCCCGTACCGGAAAATGCCTCCGTTTTAATGCCCTTTATTTTCCCATAAAAGCCCTCTGTTTTCTAGGAAATATGTATGAAGCCGATATTGCCGAACATGGAGGGACGAGGGCAGGTGAGATTGGAGTAAAAAAGGAATCAGACGGGACTCTTTTTCTTCCCCTGCGTATCATCGGCAGGGAAACGGGCCGTATCAATATTATTCCCATCGATTTTTTTGCCGATGCGGTGGCAACGATCATACTTGATGCCGACAAAGGAGGAATCTTCCATATCGTCGATTCACGATCCCGGACATTACGGGAACTTGTTTCCTTCGTAAGGAAATATTTTCATTTTTCGGGAATCGAAGTTGTCGATATCGACAATAAAACGAAAGTCGAAAGAAATGCACTGGAGGTTCTTTTCGATAATTACATCAGGATTTACGGACCGTATATGCAGGACGAGCGAATTTTCGATCATACCAATACATCGGAAATACTGTCCGGGTATGGTATCCAATGCAGACGATTTTCATATGAGGTGTTTGAAACCATAATAGCTTATGCGGTCGGCATGGATTGGGGGAAAGACATTGATGTTTGACCGCGGTCTTTCGCCCCTACACACTGTAGCGGATACTCAGGATGTCACCGTCCTGTACCAGATAGTTTTTCCCTTCGAGCCGGAGTAGCCCCTTTTCCTTCACCCCCTTTTCCGAACCGCACGAGGTGATATCGTCGAAGGTAAAGCATTCGGCGCGGATGAATCCCCTGGCAAGGTCGGAATGAATGGCCCCCGCGGCCGCTGCCGCGTTGTCGCTTTTGTGTATTGTCCACGCCCTCACCTCGTCCTTTCCCACGGTAAAGAAACTGATGCAGCCCAGAATGTCGAAGGCGGCGGTGGTGAGGCGCGCACGGGCGGATTCTGTGATGCCGATATCTTCCATGAAAGCCCCGGCTTCACCGGCATCGAGGTGGCCGAGTTCCATCTCGAACTTTCCGGCAAACTCGACGGCTTCATAGGTCTCATGTATCGAGGCGAGCAGGGATGAGTTTTTTCCGTAATTGTCTTCGTCCGAATTGAGAATGACCAGGATCGGCTTGATCGAGAGGAATTGAAAACCGCTCAGGCGTTTCAGCTCCTCCGCTGTGAGGGAGATGTTCCGGACGGATGAGCCCGTAATGAGTGCCTCGTATACCTTCCGCACCGTTTTTTCCTCCGACTGGAGTTCCGGGGTTTTCTTTCCCTTTTTATATTCCGATTCGATACGTTCGAGCCGCCGCTCGGCGATAACGAGGTCGGAGAGAACGAGTTCGGTCATGACCGTCCCGATATCGTCAAGCGGGGATGGGGGGCCGAAAGCGCCGGTGACCGCCTCGTCCCGGAAGTTCCGGACAACAAGGGCGAGTGCGTCACTCTGTTTGATCATGTTCATCGCAACGGGCGTAAACAGCCCGGTTTTCCCGCTTCCTGATGTGACGCCTGCAAAGTCAATGACCTCGATGGTCGCATACACGGTTTTTTTCGGTTCGTACATCATAGAGAGAACCTCGATACGGGGATCGAGTACATCGATGACCGCGATGTTCGGTTCATCCTGTTGCCCTCCAAAGAGATCGGTATTCATCTCCCGTTTTGTAAGGGCATTGTAGATAGTCGTCTTCCCGCTTTTTTCAAGACCGATGAGTCCTATTCGCATATCGCTTTTCTCCTGTTTTTCCGGAAATTGAAGATAAAAAGATATACCAAAAAACTCGACGTGAGGCAAGAGGTTTATAGCGGACATCGGCTTTTATCCATGGCCGGAAGCGAAATCCCGTCAATATGGATGCAGTCCTGCTCTCCTCAGCCCTGTTTCCTCGGGCAAACCGAACATGATGTTCATGTTCTGGACCCCGACCTGGGCGCCGCCTTTACCGATACTGTCCAGGACGCTGAAGACCACGATCCTTCCCCGCTTTTCGTCGATATCGAGACCAATGTGGCAGTAATTCGATCCGGAAACCGCGGCCACCCATGGATAGGGCAGGTATTGCCATGCCGCATTTTCTTCTTTTGGCAGATCGAGGATGGTGACAAAGGGCTCTTCGTTATAAAAGGCTTCATACATCCCGATTAATGCTTTGCGGGAAACGGATGTTTTTGGAAAACAGTGACAGATCGAGAGGATCCCCCGTGTAATCGGGACATATGATGAGGTGAAGTGTATGGTAACGGGGTCTGCGGAGAGGTGTTGCAGTTCCTGTTCGATTTCGTAGGTGTGCCGGTGGTCGACGACATTATAGGGAACGATGTTGTTCGCGATTTCGGGATGGTGGGAGGGAACGTCCGGTTCCGCGCCAAAACCGGTCGTCCCCGACAATCCGTCGACAACGATACGCCGGGTATCGATCACCCCGTGCTTCACCAGGGGGGCCAGCGCGAGGATTGACGCCGAAGCATAGCATCCCGGATTGGCGATGAGGCGTGCATTCCGAATTTCTTCCTTATGCAGTTCCGTGATACCGTACACCGCTTCTTCGACCAGATACCAGCAGGCGTGTTTTTTGCCGTATTTCCTTTCCCAGTCGGATCTGTTTTTCAAACGGAAATCGGCGCCGAGGTCGATGATTTTCGTTCCCTCACCGAGTAATCTTTCAGCCATTATCATGATATGGCCGGAAGGCAATGCGGCAAAGACGACATCACATTGTGTGGTCTCATCCGGTTTGATAAACCGCAGCCCTTTGCCTGCCAGATTCCGGTGAAAATATTCGACCGGCTTCTCACCCCTGCTGGTGATCCAGGCGATTTCCGCTTCGGGGTGTTCGAGGAGGACGCGGACCGCTTCCCCGCCCATATAGCCCGATCCGCCGAATATACCGACCGTTATCATCCTTATTCCTTTCGGTTTCCGTGGATTTTCAAGAAATCCAGCATATAATGATGTTGTTACATTAACTGTATTGCTTTATTTTATCAAGCCCTATCATTGATACTTCCATGTCTTTCCACTCAATTTTTCCGTTCGTAAATCGAATTGCGGGTGAAATCGTAAACGATTGTCTTCCCTTTGTCTATCCGTATCTCGTTGATGAAACAGTTGCCGTCCGCGGAAAAGTTGACACTGTATGCCCCGGGTTTCAGGGAAACGGTATTCGTGTTGAAAAAAGTGACGACATGACCGCTTGAGTCCGTAAATGATAGTTTCCATTTTCTAAAATTATGATTCTCGACAAGACATACTCCCGCCGGTTCCGTCTGACTGTAGGTGATGCTGCAAACGGGATGCGAATCATCGATGGTAAAGGTTTGTTCGAAATCGATGAAACCCCTGTAGCGTATCACCGGATGGAATATGCCGTATTCGATTTTACTGGTAAATCATGATTTTGCCATCGGGTATTCTTTGCCATTGATGAGGATTGTCATCGAGGGATCGACATTGTCGATATTGATCGTTCCCGTTTTATCCGTATCGATATAGGCGGTATTCGCGTTCCGTATAACAAGAGAATGATAATCATCGGGAGTGTTGAATGTGAGAAAAGCCTCTTTTTCCGAATCTGACATCCTGTACCGGTAGTTATCCATAAACGCGGTGATATTCTGATATTTTGAATCTTCGGCGTACGGATTCCATGTATTGAAGAGCATCGCGTCATTGTCTTCGAAGAAAATCCCATTGGAATCGGTATCGATGAATATCAGTTTGATTTCCTTGCTGCCCCAGATACTTTCTTCGGTTTCCCGTGAAGTGAGATAACTGACATTTTGAAAATAACAGGCGGTTTGACCATCCTCTTCTATTTTATAGACGGCTATCTTGTTGCCGTCATCGAGCTGGGACAAATAAATATCGTATTCGGGAATATCGACGATTGTAACGGAAACGTCTTTCCATACCCACCGGGTTTTCAGCATACTCCTGTCTTCCAAATCCCAATAGGTTTCCATCTGCGTCTGCCATTCGTAATCGGTGTAGAATTCCGTCGTCCAGGTTTTGGTAAACGAATCATAGACCTGGCGGGTTTTTGTGACCGGAACATATTTTTGAACCGATCTCGTTTTGGAAACCTGAACCCTTTCCGTCGTCCAGTACGTTTCGGAAACGTATTTGCTTCTCCATTCCTTTTTCGTGCCGAGTATATCGATATTATAATAATAATTCTGTTCGGACATTTTGTTGATCGCACGCTGTATGGTGCCGCGATATGCAATCCTGATACCGTCGTTTTCCCTCATTAATGGGAGGAGACGGTTTCCTTTTTCAGCCGTTGTTTCCGGCCGGCGTACGACAATTGTCGTATTCGTGCGGATTTGAAGTTTTTTGAAACCGCGACCCGCTTCCCTGCGTAAATCATTGACATATTGGGGTATTGTGTCCCGAAAGGTAAAAAAAATGGAAGGGAGTAGTAAAAATGAAATTTCACACAATCACCCGCCGGCAGTTTATCAAGATGGTTTCCGGCGGCATTGCCGCGTTGGGGCTTTCCCCAAGGGCAAGGGGATCGCATTTCTTCCCGCCGGCGCTTTCCAAAAAACCTGCTGTGGTATGGCTTGAAGCACAGGATTGTGCCGGCTGTACGGAATCAGTTCTTTCATGCCTTTCCCCCGACATACGGCCGTTCCTTCTCGATACGGTCGCGGTCAGGTACCATGAAACGGTAATGGCGGCCGAAGGTGTCGTTGCCGAATCGGCGCTTGAAGCGGCGATAGAAGAAGGAGGGTATGTCCTTGTGGTCGAAGGTTCCATTCCAGCCTTTGACGCCAGGTTCTGCATGGTCGGCGGTAAAAGCGTGGAGGAAACCTTTATACGGGCCGCACAGAAAGCGGTTGTCATTATCGCGATCGGTGCCTGTGCATCCTACGGCGGAATCCCCCGTGCCGGTGTTACCGGGGGACAAAGTGTTTCGTTTTTCCTCGCCAGACACGGTATCGGCAAGACGTTGATTAATCTTCCGGGATGTCCGTGTCATCCGTTATGGTTTTACGACACGGTTGCAGACTTTCTCGAAGGGTCGGTCATCTCACTCGATGCGTATAAACGTCCGCTACGGCATTTCCGGGAGACGATCCACGATAATTGTCCGCGGCGGCCGAGGTATAATGCCAATAAATTCCTCGAGGACTGGAACAATCCGATGGAAAGAGAAAGTTACTGTCTTTTGCACAAAGGCTGCAAGGGATACACGACATACGGGGATTGCCCACTGATAAAATGGAACGACGGGGTCAATTATTGCACTGCAAACGGGGCCCCCTGTTCCGGATGTACCGAGCCGCGTTTCTACGATGAATTGAGTCCGCTTTATACCGGAGAAAAATAAAAGAAAGGAAAGTCATGATGAGTACGATAATAATTGATCCTTTGACGAGAATAGAAGGCCATCTGAAGGTGGAAGTCGATGTGAATAACGGCAGCGTCACCGATGCCCGTGTCAGCGGCACCATGGCGCGCGGCATTGAAAAACTGCTCAAAGGGAGGGACCCGCGGGACGCGGTCTATGTAACGGAACGGATTTGCGGGGTTTGTTTCGCCGCGCACGGATGGACATCGAGCCTGGCGGTTGAAATGGCGCATGGTACGGCCGCGCTTCCGGACGCAGCACGTGTCCTGAGGAATCTGATTGTCGGTGCATGCTGGCTGCACGACCATGTTCTTCACTTTTACCACCTTTCGGCGCTGGATTACCTCGATCTGGGTGTTCTCATCAATTACAAAGGCTCGGATCCGTTCATTCTGAAAATAAAGGACCTCATCACCAATGAAACGGACAATCCGCCCGTCGAAGGCGAATACGCCGGACCTTTCCTTCCCGCGTATCGCGCCGACGATTACTGCGTCAAGGATGTAAAGACAGTGGCTGTCCTGGTGCAGCATTATCTGGACGCACTCGCCGTCCAGGCAAAGGCGAAAAAAATGTCTGCCGTTTTCAGCGGCAAACAGCCCCACCAGTCCGGCATTATCGTTGGCGGGGTGACACAGCTTCCCAATCCCGCGCAAATCGGTCTTTATCAATCACTGCTTCAAGAGGTCGGTTCGTTTATCAATAATGTTTACCTGAATGACGTCGTGTTTCTGGCGGAAGCCCTGTGGCCCCTTGCGGCATCGGACCTTGGTGCCGGCTACCGTAATTACCTCTCATACGGGGGATTCCCCTGTTCGGACGGGAGTTTTTTGTATCCTGAAGGAGCGATTGTCGAGGATGTATTGACGGCCGGAACACGGGCGGAAATGGAACCTGCTATCAACGAGGATGTGACCAAAGCATGGTATGAGGCGGGAACGGACGGACATCCGTCAATATCTACCCAGGAATTCGATCCGGGCAAAGCGGGGGCATACACCTTTGTCAAGGCACCGCGTTTCGCAGGAAGGCCCATGGAAGTGGGGCCGTTGGCCAGAATGATGGTCGCTTCTCGACGGCAGGAACATCTCTCCTTCACGCATCCGTCGGTACAGCAATTCATATCCCTTCTCGGCCGGGGGATGATGCCCGGGGCACTTGCGCGGCATGCGGCGAGGGCACTCGAAACATCGATGTTGTGCGACGCGATGGTGCGATGGATTTCGGAGTTGACCGACCTCTGTGACAGGTATCGCAGCAGGGTGATTATCCACGATACCGAGCATTGGGATCCGCCCGAGACCGGAATCGGCTACGGCATGACCGAAGCGCCCAGAGGCGCATTGGGACATTGGGTAAGGATCGACGGCCGGACCATCGGAAACTATTCCTGTGTCGTTCCGACGACATGGAACGCTTCTCCCGCTGACGGTGAAGGAATAAGGGGACCGTTCGAGCAGGCGCTGATCGGAACGCCCGTGGCGGACATAAGCAATCCGGTCAATATCGGCCGTGTGATCCGTTCCTTCGATCCCTGCCTGGCCTGCGCCGTGCACCTTCATACGCCGGAGGGCAATATAAGAGAATGGATCGTCCCGTGAGATCCCCCGTACTCGTCATGGGAATGGGGAATGTCCTCCTTCGGGATGAAGGGTTCGGGATTCATGTGATCGGGGCACTCGGGAAGATACCCCTTCCGGTCGGGGTTGAACTTCTGGACGGGGGGACAGGCGGATTGGGGCTTCTGGCCTGGATGGAAGCGAGAAAAAAAATAATACTGATCGATGCCATTGATGCGAAGGAGAAGCCGGGCACACTGTTTCGTATGCCGCTGCGCGAAGGAAACCGAATGTTTAATAAGCACAGCCATTCGATGCATGAGCAGTCCCTGGGCCACATCATCGAGGCGGCGTTATTGCTGGAGATGAAAATACCGGAGATATCACTTATCGGCATACAACCCGGACGTATCGATACGGGAACCGATCTTTCACCCGTGATAGAGAAGAAGATACCGGAGGTGATTGTCCTGGTTAAAATGGAGATAGACGGTTTTTTCCAACAGGAAAAAACGAAGCGGGGAGATCCCGTTTCCGCCGGGAAGCGAAAGAGAAGCGGCATATGAACAGGATTGCGGACGCGCCGGGACGCGCGATGACATTTCTCGAACATGTGAGGGAACTCAGAAAGAGGATCATTATCAGTCTGATGTTCACTCTGACCGGCGGGATCGTATGCTACATTTTCAGTAATACCGTCGTCGATCTGCTTTATTATCCCTTTCGGAACCTGGAGTCGTTCGAATCCTTGCAGAACAAATTCTATGTCACCACGATCTTCGAGGGTTTTGTCATGAAGATGAAAATAGCCTTTTTGGGAGGCATCATCATGAATGTTCCCGTTTACGCCTTTCATCTCATACGTTTTTTCTTCCCCGGATTGAGCAATAAAGAGAAAAAGGTGGTAATCATGACGCTTGCTTCGGGAAGCGTCCTCGCGGGACTCGGCCTGTACTACGGTTATTTTCATGTCATACCTCTTTCAATCCGTGTATTGACGGGCGGCGGGTTCGTCCCGTCGATTGTGGGTATGCTGCTCAATTTCGAGAAGAATATCCTCTATGTCCTGCAATTCATCTTCGCCTTCATCATCATCTTCCAGACACCCATCGTGCTCGTCATTCTCATGGCTTTGGATCTCGTGAAGCGGAGGGATCTGCTGAAATTCAGCCGGTATGTGATCGTCGTCATTTTCATTATTGCCGCCGTGCTGACCCCGCCGGATTTCGTTTCGCAGCTTTGCATGGCGGTTCCGCTCGTTCTGCTTTATTTCGCGGCAATATTGGTTGCCAGGGTTTTCAGACTCGGAGGGTGATGATGTTTGGACTCGATATTGTTGAAATTCTTTTCATCGTTTTAATCGCGATGGTATTTCTAAAACCGGAAGACCTGCCAAAGGCTTTCCGGCGTCTGGGCAGGTTTTATGCACAGATGACACATATGAAAAAAACCGTTGTCAATACAATAAAGGAAATTGAAACGGAAACCAATGTACGGATCGTTCCCCCTCGGGAAGAAGGGGATGAGGCATCCGTTAAAGAGAAAGGAGACTGATATGGTGCACGGAACCGAGATTATGGTCATTGCGATCGTCGTTCTTGTCCTGTTCGGCGCCACGGCGATTCCCAAGTTCATGAAATCACTCGGACAGGCCAGGGCCGAACTCGAGAAAGGCTACAAAGAAGGAATCAAAGACGCCCCGGAGGAACATGCGAAGGCGGACGGCAAAAAGGATGAAGCGGTAACGTAAACCGGGCGTCCGCTAAAATTCCCGGCATACGGTGCCGTTGCCCGTTTGACGCCTGTTATGGACGGTTTTATGCTTCGGTGCTCATTCCGGCTCGAAAATACACGTTCGTCTCGACTTTTTTTTGGTAAATTGACGTTACACGGAATATAGCTTTTTCTATCATTAATACAGAGACATGATATCTCATGAATCGGGAAATCGGTACCGACTGAAGGTCGAATCCCTTCTTTTTTCGAAACCGGTGTTCCCGGGTCAAAGGAGTGGCTATGGCCGGAATGATCGAGAATATCGCGAGTCAGACCGATCTGCTCGCCATGAACGCCGCGACCGGGGCTGCGCACGCGGGGAATACGGCAGGGGATTCGCCGTTGTGGCCGATGAGATCAGGAAGCTTTCCGAAGAGACATACGCGAACACGAAATCGCCGGCAATTTTGAAGAGATGGCCGCGGGAACAAGAGACGTGACAGGAGGGGTCAGCCGCGTGATGAATCTTTCCGGGGAAGTTACCGAATCGATGGAGAAGACAGGTTCCCTCATCGAGAAGGGCAATGCGAGCATCAATACGATTTCCGGGTTCTCGCTTAAATTGAAAGAAATGATCGGGGCGATCGGCGATAGGGAGGCGGAAACGGGGGTCACCGGCATTCAGATATGGCGGGGTGACTCAGAGGGAATATCGGCTCATGACGCCGCCGGATTGCACTATTCAAAAAAAAGCCGCCGTCCGGAAATGGAAACTTCCATAACGGACGGCGGGAGCAGGCGTTATTTCCGCGAGACGAAAAAAACCGGCTTCAGAGTTTTTTCTGCGTGGTTCCGTTATGCCGGAAACATAAACTCCGAACCCCAATCGAAATCACCCGAATCCTCATACCACTGCGGCCAGTGGCGGCACCAGCCGGGAACCCCCGCCTCCCGTACGCGGTCGACGGCGGGATGATACGGCTTGACGTCGATTATCGGTGTTTCATCTTCGGCATCGATATAAAACAACTCGATAAATCCTTTCGCGCGGTTAACTCCTTTTACCGGACAAATGGAAAGACCGATAGGGTTGGGCCGATAATCGGAGCGGGTCGCAAAAATTCCGAGGACATCGGGGGCTTTCGCGTAGGGTTTACTGCATGTTATTGTTTTTCTCTGTTCCGGTGTGTCATGCAAATGAAACCAGAACAGTACCTGTAGATGAGAAAAACCTTCCAGTCCTGTCAATGCGTCCCTGTATTCCGGCCTGAAAACGAGGCGGAATCCGTTTCCCGCGGCAGCGACAATGCCGAGGCTTTCTACCGTAAACTGTTCATTGTTCATACATACCTCCTGTTTCTGTTTTTCCAAATATTACAGGATTCATGCAGGGTTTACTTTATCGGGTTTGCCAAACGGTTTATCGAGATTGCTTTTTTCAGGTGCTTTTTAAGGGTATGCAGATGTCGACGGGCATTCTGCCTTCGCATTTTTCTTCATCGACGGGAAACCATTCAAATGCGGGTCTGTCGTCCGGTTCGTACCCGCTTGCCGGAAGCCATGCGCCGTACATCCACCCCCATGCCGCAGAATAATCCCGGGCGCCGAGGAGAAACCTGCCGACGGCATATTTCCCCCCGGGAAGCCGCAATTTTCCGATCTCCCCCCGCGGTTCCGTTTTTTCATCGATACTCACGCAGACGCTGACCCGCAGGTTTTCTTCCGACGTTATTTCGGGATTGTCGTGATACAGGGCGATATACACGCTGTCGGGCCTGTTCAAAACGCCGTGTGGGACGGCCCATTTCATGAGACGTTTCCAGAGTGAGGAAAACAGCTCGGAATCGCCCTTATACGGGCCGGTATAACGGACATAGGCCAGATGCCGGACCGGCAGATCGACGACCGAAACCGTTCGCTCGTAATCCTTCCCCTTGATATGAAAGATCTGTTTTTCTCTATGATGTTCGACACGCATATCGAGCGTCTCGACTTCCTCTTCAGGTACCACGATATAGCCCTGTTGCCTGCCTGATGCCGGGTCGTTTCTGTACCTGGATGCGGACATCCCGAAGTGATTCCTGAAGGCATTGGCAAATGATGCGGATGAGGCGAAACCGCAGAGCATCGCGATTCCGGTGATCGATCGGCCGGGATTTTGTTTGAGTAAAGCCGCCGCTTTCTCCATTCGTATCCGCTGGATGCATTCGGCCAGCCGTTCACCGGTCATCGATCTGAAAATACGATGGAAATGAAATCTGGAAAAACAGGCGATATCGGCAAGCCGCGCAAGCGGGAGGTCTTCGTGAAGGTGCGTCTCGATGTAATCCATCACGCGGTTGATGCGGCTTTTATAATCTGTTTTTGCCGTATTCGACATATTGCTGCTACTCCTGTGTGTTATGCCGGGCGTTATTTTACGCCCCGATAACCGCCTGCCTCGCGCCGCCGCCGCCGTCCCGCTTCACTTGTTTCTCGTTTTCAACCATGCGACCGTTCGTTCGATTGGGAAATGGAAAAAGAAAAGGGCCGTGAGCATGACCGCCTTTCCCAATCCGGCCATCGCAATCGGGGCAAGGATAAAAATGAGAATATGAATTCTGATCACGGCGCGGTATGGACCGATCATATAATCTTTATCGTTGGACTCAAGCGCCTTTCTGTATGCATTGAAACGTGAAAGTGCTACGGAAAGCACGTAAGGCCAGTATGCGAGAAAGAGGAGGCCGAGAAAGGAGAGAAAGGCATCCCGCATGCCGGAGAGGGTCTCCATGGTGCCGGGAATCTCGATCTGCGGCGGAACGAGAATACTCAGGAAAAGTGCATGGCCAAGATGAAATCCCCCGAAGTGCGCGAGAAAGAAAAAGAAGATAAAAAGGGCGGTGGGAATAAAAAGCAGAACCCTGATCGTCCGGTTTTCAGGATCGATTCCAAAAAGGCTTTTCGATGCGGCGATATTAAGAAATATCCCGGCACAATCGATGATCATCAGACATATGAGACCGATACGAAGCAGCCCCGGTCCCGCGAGCCAGGCGATAAGGCCCATAAAGACGAAGACCGCCGTTCCGAGACAGCCGGGGCCGGAACCTTCTTCTTCCTTGAGGCGAGCGCCGCGGGATTTGTCGCGCAAGAGTTTAACCGTCATAATGAGATAAAAAGAAAGACCGACAAGGAGGCTCGAAAGCCATGACGCCCAGACGATATCCGCCGCTTTCCAGTCCTCGAATAATGCAACGACAACGGTCAGCGCGAAGGCCGCGAGGCTTGTAATTATTTCTTTCCGGTCGGGCGGTACCTCGATATCGTCAAACAGTTTATGTAACATGTTTTTCGGCATGCGTTTTCCCCCTTGAAATCGATTTGTTAAGCAGACCCGCACAGAGCCGTTATCGTCTCATGACGATTTTCCCGGCTTCGGGGTTAGAAGGACGGTGAGGGACCTTAGCTGCCCCCTTTTTTCCTTCTTTCGTATTTGGCGCGGGAACATTCATGGCAGCGGAACTCCGGGTGCCTGTCCTGCGTCTTGTCGTAATTGGCCGCTTTGATCAGGCGGTAGCCGCGTATGTCTTTTTTTTCACAGTCGGCGCAGGAAATATGGTCCTTGATTTCCCACAGTTCACCGGTAAAAAGGATATTCGACCTTCTGAAGATAAAAGAATCGACCCAGAAAAAGAGAAGGCCCCCGATGATATTCGCGATGATCGTCGTAATGGTCGGACCGAGGGATTTAGTCAACAGGTATACGCATGCGGCGAGAATCGGCGTCGACAATTGCCACCTGAGGAGATAAAGAAAATACCGCTTGAAAAGACTCATATCGTTTCTTTCGACCTCCTTTCGGAACATCGGCCCGCCGTGACGACTGACAAAAAGACGGCGGACTGCCGGTTTCTTCACGGCAGGTCATTAAGATGTTACCGGATGTCCACTCGCCCCGACGGCCATTCACCGTTACCGCAACGGGTTTTTCGTTATATGCCGTATGAGAGTGTACACTATTCTCCCTTTTCTTTTCAAGTTCATCTTTTTACGATGAGTGAGCTTTTTTTTAGGTTTTTACATGGACGGGTGGGGCGTATGGGTGTCAGGCGTTCGGTTTTCCCGTTTGCGGGATACGGATTTGATGCGCAAGGTTTTGTTTTCCGGTGTTTCGGCAATTATGCCGCTCCCTTCGGGAGACGTTTTTTACGGGCGGTACCGTTACTTCCTCGATCATTTCCCGTGTAAGGGTACGGAGACTGACGATATGGACGGTCACTCCAATGGCGACGGCCGCAAGCAGAATCCGAACCCAGAGAGTCGGAATAAAAAAAATCATGGAAACGGAAATAGCGCCCCAAAGCAGAAAAAGGGATATGATTTTTGAATGTTTCGCCATTGCCCTGTATTTCAGATAGCAGCGGATGTACGTGCCGAAACGTTTATGTCGGATCAGCCATGTATAGAGGCGATCGGAACTGCGGAGGTAACAGCCGGCGGCAAGCAATAAAAACGGCGTGGTGGGAAGAAGCGGAACGAAGACCCCCACGATACCGAGCGAAAGCGATATGTTTCCCGCCGCAAGCAGGATAAATTTTTTCACGACAGTCTCCTTTCGGCAGCACCTTGGGGGCCGGAGAAAGCGGCTGCGGCGAACCATGCGGCCGCTGCCGCTTTTTACCGTCTGCGATACGGATTTTCTCTATGCGGTTTCCGTTACGGAATTCCGGATACCCGGGCATTTCTCACCGCGAACGCTTCCCGTTTCGGCAAGGTTTCGGTTTGGCGGATTTCCATCCCGCACGGTACGTCTCTTCCCGCCGCAGCGACGGTATTGCCAAAGCGGGCTTTTTTCTATAAGGCGATCATTCACTGACCTGCGTGGTCAGGAAGACCTGCAGCGACATCTGTTCGATCTGACTCTGCAGTTCCTCGATGCCGTCCATGTGCTCGTCTTCTTCGTTGAGAATCTGCTGCAGGAAATCGCGGGTCGCGAAATCTTTCACTTCACCGGCTAAAACGATCGCGTTATTGTACGCCTTGATCGCGCCTTCTTCGGCAAGGTGGTCGTTCGAGAGCTGCTTCGTGATATCGGAGCCGATCATGATTTTGTTCAGGTTGGTGACGGTCGGCATTCCTTCGAGGAAAAGGATACGGCCGATCAGTCTTTCGGCATGTTTCATCTCGTCGATGGCGCGTTTTTCGAAATGTTTGTGGAGTTTTTCATATCCCCAGTCATCGCACATTTCCGAATGCACCATATACTGATTTATTGCCGTCAACTCGTCGGCAAGAAGGGAGTTGAGCGTATCGATCAGATTTTTGTTACCTTTCATTCATGTACCTCCTGTTTTTTGTTATTATCAGATATTACAATGTAAAAGACAATGATAATACTGATTGATTTATTCTTTTTCCTTACATTGATCGCACATTCCGTAAAACTCGATCCGGTGACGGGTGACGGTAAAGGGTGTGACCGAGGCGACACGCTCGTTCAATCCCTCGTCAAAAGGAATTGCAAGATCGATGACCGTACCGCACCGTTCGCAGACAAAGTGATAATGCCTGTCTATATTCGCGTCAAAACGATCAAAGGTACTCCCGAAGTCTATTTTCTTCACGAGACCCTGCCGGATAAGGATATTGAGATTACGGTAGACCGTTCCCAGACTAAGGTGTGGAAATTCGTCTTTAAGACGGCCGTACAACCAGTCCGCCGTAGGGTGCGATGCCGTCGACCTGAGCAGGGCGAGAATTTTGTCCCGCTGTCTGCTTCGCTTGAAATTTTTATCCTTTTCTATCGCTCTACCCTCATTATGGTAATAATCGGAATAATTCTTAAAGTAATCTATTTTATTAAAATAGTCAAGGAATAGAATTTTTTTTTTATTTTTTATATTGAATTTATGGCAGAAAAAGAGGACAAATGAATGAAGATAGTTGCATTTTTCACTGCTTTACATTATTTTTAGTAAAAAGAGGATTACCGCATCAATCCGGATCATACTATTTCCCGATCGTAGTGACAGGTGGGCAATGACTTCGATACAACAGAAAAACAAAAACGATATTTTTAATAAAAAAAGTATTATACTCTTTTGCATTATCGTCGCGGCTTTGGTTTTATCCGTTTTCCCGCTCCTTGATTTCTTGAGACAGCCACTGACGGTTTTTCCCGCAGAGAACCTGGAAAACCGGCTTGCCGCACTTACCGATAATATCTGGGACGGAAATTCCCGGATTCAGGAATTTTCATTTGACGGCGGAGTGATAGAACTCGATTATACCCTGAAAGAATATACCTTAAAAGAGGAGCCGCAAAATGTCTTAGTGTTTTTTACCCTTAATATAGGGACGGTCGAACATCCTCTCGATCTTTCCTCATATGACACGCTTTCCCTGTATATCAGGGAGGCGACAATGAAGCGGATACAGATATTTCTGAAAACCTTTGTGCCGGGTGTATCCATGCCGGAAGCCGCCAACGCGCATACACTCAGGCATAATCAATATATCCTTAAGCTTGATCCTCAAAAGATTGAATATAATATCCCGCTCGAGGATTTTATGACTCCCCCCTGGTGGATTACGATGATGAAGGTGAATAAAAGCCTCCTTCCCAAAGAATCTTTTAAAAAAGTGATTGCCTTCGATATTCAGTTCAACAGGGAGGGGTCCGATTATATCATCGACAAACCGGAACATATCGTTATCGAACGGATTACCTTTCAGCACAACCCTTCGCTTGCCACCGCCCTGCTTTCAGGTGCGGCGGTTCTTTTTTATATTTTTCTTGCCGTCATGGGAGTGCGGTGGTTGATAAAAAAGCGGAAAAGTCAAATACCGAGGCCAAAATCACTCGCACTCGCTTCATACCGGGAACAGGAACTTCACCGCATCAACACCTATCTGGAGGAACATTACATCGATCCGCAGATATCGACCACGATGGTATACAAGGCGCTCGGTATTCCTTCTTCACGGGTATTCGAGGTATTGAAAAAAGAATATAATCGTACATTCAAGCAAATCATCAATGAAATGCGGATCGAGGAAGCAAAGCGGCTGCTCAAGGAGACCGATCTCAGAATTACCGATATCGCATTTAATCTTGGATTCAACAGTACCTCGTATTTCAATAATATCTTCAAGATGCAGGAAGGCCGGTCGCCGTCGGAATACAGGGAAGATAACCGCAAAGAACGATAAAGTAAAGCCTGCGCGCAGACACGCATTGAAAAATAAATGATATCCATGACTTTTTTTAAAATACAAATATATCCGGGCGGATAATTCTTTTCATTCCCCAAAAAAAATTCTTTTTTCTCTTGACTTCCTGTTATTCATGTGCTACATTATTACTGTACTAGTGGTCTAGTACAGTAGGAAAGGGAAGCAATGATACAGATTACCAATCTTTCTTTCGGCTATCGAAAAAAGAAAAGGCTTTTTTCGCAGCTCAACTGCAATCTTGCCGCGGGCAACATTTACGGATTGCTGGGTAAAAACGGGGCGGGGAAAACAACCCTCCTGAAGATCGTCTGCGGCACCCTGTTCCCTCATAATGGCGAGTGCCGGGTAATGGGATATATGTCGAAAGATCGAAATCCTGTCCTTCTTTCAGATATCTATTTCATTACAGAGGAGTTTTTCACGCCGAATTTAACCGTCGGAGAATACATATTTCTCTACGGCCCTTTTTATCCGCGATTCAGCAGGAATGAACTCGAAGGTTATCTGCAAGAGTTTGCAATTTCCGAAAAGGATACATTGACCGGTCTCTCATACGGGCAGCGGAAGAAATTCCTGATTGCGTTCGGGCTTGCGACGAACTGCCGCCTTTTTATCATGGACGAACCTACCAATGGACTCGATATCCCGAGTAAAAGCCAGTTTCGAAAATTACTGGTTTCAAATGTCACAGACGATCGCATTTTTCTGGTATCGACACATCAGGCGAGGGACATGCAGCAATTGATCGACCCGATTCTTATCCTCGATGATGGGGAGATTATCTTCCATCAATCGATGGAAGAGGTGAACGACAGGCTGACCGTAAAGCTTCTTCCCGATACTCCCGGCCCCGGACAATGTATTTTTTACGAAAAGGTGATCGGCGGGTACGCGGCGCTCTGTGACGATACGGTAAACGGAGTATCGTCGGTCGATCTCGAAATACTCTTTAACGCAGTGATTAGCGACAGGGAAAGAATGAATGCCATTTTTATGAAAAAAGAGAAGCAGCCGGAGGAAAAAAATGAGAATCACCGATTTTTTTAATATCAAGCGATTCTGGTTATTGATAAAACGGGATGTGTATATGCAATACCGGACGTATCTCATCGGGCTGGGTGCGATTTTCTGTATTCTCATGATTGTCAATGTCGCTTCCATAGCAAGTGCCAAATACTGGAATTTCAACCTGGTATTTTATCCGCTTACCCTTTTTATCGGCGGTTTTATTTTTACCAGTCTCGGTTTCAATGAACTCTATCACGAGCAGGGCCGAGTTTCCTATATCGTCATTCCCGCATCGGTTTTGGAAAAATTCTCAAGCAAACTTATTATCACGAGTATCGGGTATGTCATTTTTTCCCTTGTTGTCTATTTTCTTTTTTCCGTTTTGGTTTTCTTTGTCAATACCCTCATATTCGGGCTTGCGCACCGTATCTTCAATCCGTTTCACCCGGTCATATGGCTTTGCATCAGGGTGTACTGCATTACGCAGTCCGTCTTTCTGTTCGGCGCGGTTTTTTTTAGAAGAAGCGCATTTGTCAAGACGATCCTGGGATTGTTCGGTCTGGCGACATGTTACGTGCTTTTCGCCGCGGCGGTCTTTTTAACCATGTATCTGGTGTTGTCTGCCGGAGGTCATATCTATTTTTCATTCGAACTTTTTACTCAAACAGGGCCGAAGGGTTTCGGTGAACCGTCCGTTATCCGTACGATCGCCGTCCTGCTTGCATATAATGCCAATATTTTCTTCTGGTTCGGCCTTGCGCCGTTATTGTGGGTCACATCATATTTCCGTCTGAAAGAAATAGAGGTGTAAAATGAACTTCAAGCAGGACAGGGCGATATACCTGCAGATAGCGGATTATATTACCGAGCATATTCTGTCCGGGGACTGGCGCGAAGGCGACCGTCTGCCGTCCGTCAGGGAGTTGGCCGTCAGTATCGAGGTCAATCCGAATACGGTGATGCACACATACAATTATCTGCAGGAAAAGGGGATTGTCTATAACCAGCGCGGTATCGGCTATTTTATCGCCGGGGAGGCGCTGCAAAGCACCCGAAAACTGGGGAGGGAAGCCTTTTTCCACGAGCAGTTACCCCGGATGCTCAAAAGTATGATCCTTCTGGATATCGATATTGCCGAACTGAAGAAGATGTATAAAGAATATAAAAGCGCCCGTCTGCACAAAGACGGTCAGGAGGACGGGGCTTCGGAAAAAACGAGACCTGCATCAGAGGAGAAAACATGAAAACAAGCACTTCCATCTTGCTGGTAACGATCGCCATAGTGTGCGTGATCACGGGGGTGATGATCGTCAGTATCGGATTATTCTTTATTCATAATAATTCCGATCTCGTCAAAATTGAAAAAGGTACGAAAACAATCGTTCGAAAGGAGTATGAGATCAAAGACTTCGACGTGATTGACCTGACCGGTTTCTGGAAAACGAAGATAGAATCGGATAAAGCATACCGGGTAACAGTTGTGGGGCCCGAATATGTTATAAAATACATAAGGATAGCGAGCGTGGACCGTACGCTTAAAGTAAACCAGGCATTTTTTACCGGCATACCCCCGAAAGAGATCGCAATTACGATTTCTATGCCGGGGCTTAAAAGAATAACATGCAGTGGGGGTGCCGACATAGACTTTTCCGGATTCGACGAATCGTCTCTCTCTATCGAGACGACCGGCTACAGTAAACGGATCAGGGGAAGCGATTCACGGATAACTGATTTGTCGGTCACCGGAACGGGTGTGCTGGATTTCGATTTTGATGACTGCGCCATATCCAATGCGACACTTGACCTTACGGGCAGAGGGAATATCGCGTTGAATATGTCCGGGGGTGTGCTGGACGGCAGAGTGAGAGGCGGTATTACCGTTACCTGCGGCGGGATCATCGGCGAACATTCCATAGAGTTTTTTGAAGGTGCCGGATTTATCCGCAAGGAGGAAAAATGAAAAGCGACATGAATCATGATTCCGGACGTTTTAAAGGGGATGTAAGTTTTCAATCCTTTAAAGCGATGGTCGCGGAATATCTCGGGGTTGACCGGGACAGCGTAACGGATACCGCGTTGTTCGTCGAGGATTTGGGAATTGATTCGTTGAGTCTCATGAATTTCATCATCAGGCTCGAAACGGAATACAAGATCGACTGTGCAATGGACACATTATGGACGATAAAGAATGTCGGCGACGCTTACAGGGTATTTTTCCGGGAAAAGGATCCCTCAAAAGCACCCGAAAACGGCGAAGAATCGATCAACAAGGTAAAGGCGGTATTGAATGAGAACTGATAATGTATATATCAGATCTTTGGGCTATTATATACCGGAAGGAAGACTGACGAATGACGATGTGCTTCATGCACTCGAAAAAGCGAATAAAGGCCATATGGGTAAGGATGATCTCCGCCTGCTGGTCTACGGCACGGGAAAAAAGTTCGAGTTCCTGGGCATCCGGACGCGGAGTTTCTGTCCGGAAGAAAGCGATGACAACTCGGTCTCCATGGCCCGGAAAGCGGCCGTACTGGCACTCGGAGATGCGTCTCTGGATAGAAGGGATATCGACTGCGTCATCGTCTGCGGCGTGACCAATCCTTTCCGCGAACCCCCCCTGTCGCTGGCGGTCGCCGCCTCTTTGGGAATGGAACCGGCGGATTACTTCGATATCAATGATACCTGTAACGGCTTCATGAAAAGCATTGATATCGCATCCCAATACATTCGGACGGGAAAATACGGCAATGTTCTGGTCGTTTCGAGTGAAAATCCCTATGAACTCGCTGCGGGTCTCGGTATCGATTACCGGCTCGAAACGGTGGAGGAGGCGGATGTTCGGTTTTCCGGTTTTATTGCCGGAAGCGGTGCCGCGGCCGCCGTTATCAGCGGTCAAACCGGGAAACGGATCGTCAATACCGGTGAAAAAAAGGGAACACGGCAATGGGACGCATCGATTTTGACCGTTCCCGGTATTTCAGTACCCGGTTCATCGTCGGGTCCGGGAAGTCCCGGCATGCTGACGAACGCGCGACTGATCGCGGCACAGGTTATAAAGGATATTCCGGTATTTTTCGGCCGGACATTAGCGGAGTGGAAAATGAAGACGGAAGATTTCGATCTTTTTGTGATGCATCAACTCGGAAACAATGTGACGTTCGGAACACTCGATGCGCTTAAGGTTCCAGGAAGTAAAGCCCCCGTCAACACATTCTCCGAATACGGAAATATGGGGAGTGCCAATCTTCCGGTCAATCTTGCTGTAGCCCGGGAACGCGGGTGTATCGACAAAGGAGATTCGGTCATACTCATAAGCAGTGCGTGCGGCCTCTCCTATTCATTCCTTCACATATTATGGTAATGACGGTAAAGGAAAACAATATATGAGAACAATAATGGAAAAGAAGAATGCCGGGTTGTTGATCGGAGAATATGATGCTGTCGATGATCTGAGAAAGAAGGTGCTTGATTCGCCGGCCGTCACGATGGATCGGACGTCACCCACATGCAGGTATCGCGGAACGGTGGTCGATCTGCGGGAGGGGGAGGCCCGTCCGAGGATAACGGGATGGCAGCGAAACGTTGGAAGGATAGGTGGCATGGATGTTTCTTTGCCGGCTGTTATAACGGTGGCTCTGAACGAAAAGCACAGGATCGAATCCGTCGAACTCGACGATTCTTTTAGGGGCAGCAAGGGACTGATGTGTTCCCGGAATCATCTGAACCGGCGGCTGCAGCGCGAGCTGACCGGCCATGTGTTTGACGGAACAATCATCAACAAAGCGAAGGTGAGAAATACCCATTGTTTTCATGTATTCGAGGTGTTGAGCGGAATGTACTCCTGCGATACGCTGATGAAAAAAAACGGGTATGAGGTTTGCCGGCCGGAATCCTTCGCCTTTGAAGAAGAAGTAATTGACAGCGTGATCGACGGCGACACCCTATGTTCGGAAGGGGTGTACCTTTTAAAAAACAAGCCGCCCGTTCGTTACAGGCTGGTCCTGCACGACATCATGAAGAATGTCGGGTTCAGCGCCGGCGGAATCCTGAAAACTTCAGGCGGCATCGGGGCCGATTTCAGTCTGAACGGAACCCTTATTGAAAGCGGGACTGTATCGGTCAACAATCAGGAAACAGGTCATGTTGATATAGGCAGGTTTCTTTTTATGTGTATTTCACATATGAAGCGTTTTTTCTGTATCGGGCCCCGTCACCGTCTTTTCAACACGAATCTGTATCCGGGGGCGTATATCGGGATGCTGGTTCAATCGATCGCGATCCGGCTTTTCAACGATAATTACCGCTATATCATGCACGTCCTCACCGCATTACAGAGAAACGATGAAGTGCCGTTGTGTATCGGGTCCGTGCTTGATCAAAAGGAGGCCTCTGTCTATTTCCCGGGATTCGATACCGGCGATCTCATATAAGGGGATCGATCACAACAAGAGGCGAGGAGAAGATTATGATGTTTGAAACACCGACATTGGACTGTGTGCTTTCGTCCGTCGCGAAAAAATATGCGGATAAACCGGCGATCATATTCTGCGAAAAACGAATCACCTACCGGGAACTTCATGCGCATTCGAACAGGTTGTCGCGTTCGCTGCGGCGTCTCGGTATAAAGAAGCATGATAAAGTCGCCATACTGCTTCCCAATTGCCTCGAATACATGTATGTCTATTTCGCGTTGTTTATGATCGGCGCATGGGCGGTTCCCTTGAGTACCCGTTATGAACTCGATGAACTGAGATCCGTCATTGACGATTCGGACGCGGTCGCAATTGTCTATCAGGACAGGGTCGGAACATTCGATTATAACGATATCCTGGCCGGGATAACGGAATCATCGCCGCGCATCCATGTCACCGTATGTCTGGGTCTGGGTACCCTGCCGGGAAGTGTGCCGTTTTACAGGTTGATTCGGGAATCCGAAACCGAATACGGCGATTTGACAATCGAAGACGTTGATTTGACAATCGAAGACGGCGATTTGACAATCGAAGACGGCGATTTGACGGCAGGAGACGACGGCCGGGTGTCCGAAGACGGGGAAGAGGCCGTCGACCCCGACGATATCGCGCTTTTGGCATATACATCGGGGACGACCGGAACACCGAAAGGTGTGATGATTCCGCACAAGAATTTGGTGCTGACGTCCTGTTATACGGCTGCGCTTTGGGAGGTCGAAGACGAAGTCGCTTTTTCCGTCGCGCCCCTTTATGCTGCTCAGGGATTTCTCGCCGTGTTGATCGATCTTGTCGCCGGCGTGACGATGAAATGGATATCCCGTTTCAACCCGAATGATATCCTCGAGCATCTGGCCCGGAAAGAAGTGACCGCGTTTCATACGCAACCGACAATGTGGGCCATTCTTGTGTCCCTGTCGGCGTTCCGCCATATCGATTTCTCTCACCTGAGAAAAGTCGTCGTCTCGGGTTCTCTCTGTTCTTCTCACCTTGCTTCCCGAATACGGGAAGCCGTGGGGTGCCCGCTTCTCAACGCGTACGGCCTGATAGAGGCGACCGGCGTCGTCACCGCGACACGGCCGGACGACGATGAGGAGATCCGCTTGAACACGGTCGGCAGGCCGATACCGGGTGTGGAGGTGAAGATAGTGGATGAAAACAGGCGGGAAGTAGGGAAGGGCGGAGTAGGTGAACTCGCGGTACGGGGATACCTGATGGCGGGCTATTATAAAAACGGGGCGAAAACCGCGGAAGTCATCGACGACGGCGGGTGGCTGTACACGGGTGATCTCGCATGCTACCACGACGACGGGATCAACATTAAAATCGTCGGCAGGTGCAAGGATATGGTAATCAGGGGCGGCTTCAATGTGTATCCCATCGACGTCGAGGAGTGCCTTTTATCCTGCCGGGGTATCGAGGACGCCGCAGTGGTCGGAAGGCCGGACGATATTTTAGGGGAACGCATTGTCGCGTTTGTCATACCGGACCCGCACTTCGGCATGACGCCGGGGGAAGTGAAGGCTTTCTGCCGTGGCAAAATCGCCAATTACAAAATACCCGATGAAGTTTATTTTGTTTCGCAATTTCCGGTACTGATGTCGGGAAAGGTACGCAAAAACGTACTCGCCGAATGGGCCGTAATCGGGATTCCCGTGCGGAACCGTCTGCTTTTTAACGATATCCCGATCGCCGGCGTCGGTTAATACGGCGGATCGTTTTTGGATTCGGCTATGGAGCGTCATGGATCGATAGATACGGAATGTATGAAAGGGGACAACGGAATGGATTTTACGATAACGGAAGAACAGGATGAAATACGGCAGGCAATCCTCACGCTTTGCGGCAAACGGCTGAACCATCATGTCCATGAAGATGATGAAACCTCGGTTTTCCCCTCGGAAAAATGGAAGGCGTGCGGCGAGTTCGGTCTGCCGGGATTGCCCATCCCCGAGGAATACGGCGGTATCGGCCTTGATATGCTTTCGACCGCAATGGCGATTCGGGCGTTCGGGTATGGCTGTCACGACGAGGGACTTGTTTTTTCACTCTGCGCCCACATGCTTACATGCGTTGTCCCCGTTTTCCGTTTCGGAACGGAGGAACAGAAGCGGCGATTCCTTCCGAAGCTTTGCAGCGGGGAGTATATCGGGGGCAATGGTATCACCGAAGCGGAAGCAGGATCGGACGTGTCGTCAATGCGAACAACGGTGAAAAAAACGGCCGGCGGGTACCGGCTTGAGGGAACAAAGATATTCGTTACGAATGGTCCCGTCGCGAACCTGCTTGTCATATACGCGAAACATCCGCAGGGAATGAAGATGCTCGACGTTTCGGCGTTTATCGTGGGAACGGATAACCCGGGATTACGCGTGGGGCAGGTGTTCAAAAAAATGGGATTGCGTACGGCTCCCCTGAGTGAGATTGTTCTGGATGAGTGTGCGGTTGATGAAAACGGTCTTCTGGGGAGGGAACGTATGGGAATGGAGATATTCAATGACAGTATGATGTGGGAACGGGTCATTATGGCGGCCTATCATATCGGTTCGATGGAACAGCAATACGAACTGACCGCCGGGTACGCTTCGATGCGCAAACAATTCGGCCGAAGTATCATCGGGTTCGAGAGCGTGGCGGACAGGCTCGTGGATATGAAAATGAGGATCGAAACCGCACGGCTGCTTCTTTATCGCGTGTGCTGGGATTATGATCGCGGCAAGGCGGATCTCCCGGACGCCGCGATGGTGAAGCTGTACGCTTCCGAATCGAAGGTGGCCAACAGTATGTCGGCATCGCATATTTTCGGCGCATACGGGTACATGAAAGAAAGCAGGGTCGAAAAACAATTGCGTGATTCGATCGCGGCGACCGTGTATTCCGGGACATCGGAGATTCAAAGGAGAATAATTTCGGAAAAAATAAGGAGTGAGTACGCATGAATCGTCTGTTGCATCATCTTTTTGAAAAATCAGCCCGGCGTTATCCCGGTGCGGTTGCCGTCGGGGCCGGCGATATCGAGATCACCTATCGGGTATTACGGGAGAAAAGCAACGCCCTCGCACGCCGGCTGATCGCATTGGGCTTCGGGCCACGAAGTACCGCGGGAGTATACATCGACAAGTCGATTGAGGCTATCGTCACAATGATTGCGGTTCTGAAAACCGGCGGCATCTATATCCCGCTCGATGCGTTCTATTCGCCGCCCGCCCGCATCAAGAATATTATCGCATCAAGCGGGACGAGGTATATCGTCACGACATCGGGATTATGGGGAGGCTTTGTATCAAAGATCTCCGGCGTGGAATCGGGCCTTATTTCCGGAATGCATGTCATTCTGGTCGATAATCTTCTCGAAAAAGACGCAGGCGCGGGCGGGGGAACACCCCGGGCGGTATCAAAAAACGACGGCCTCGTGTGTTTTCATCATTGTGACGGATCGGACGCGGATGCGATCGATATCGATCCTGCTGTCACGGATGGCGATCCTGCGTATATCCTCTATACATCCGGGTCGACCGGAGATCCGAAGGGGGTGGTCATTTCACACCGGAACGCACGCGCATTCGTCGATTGGGCGCTCTCGACCTTCAGACCCGGCAATCGTGATGTGTTTTCCAATGTAGCGCCGCTGCATTTCGACCTTTCGGTCTTCGATATTTACGTCCCACTTGCCTGCGGCGCGTCCGTGAGGATTCTTCCTCAGACGGCGAGCGGCAATCCCCGTGCTCTTGTGGATTGGATCGAAGAAAACCGGATTACCTATTTTTATTCGGTTCCTTCCGTCTGGATTTCGATACTGCACTATGCGAATATTCACCGGGATTCGATGCAAAGCCTCACCCACATATTGTTCGCGGGCGAGGTCTTCCCGCCACGGCATCTCAGACGGCTCATGGGCCTGATTCCCCGCGCCGAGTATTACAATCTCTACGGCCCCACGGAAACGAATGTTTGTACGTTTTATCACGTCCGTGACAGGGATTCCGTTACCGATATCCCAGTCCCGATCGGAAGCGCGTGCCGGGGCACGGAAACGATCGTCGTCAAGGTTGACGATACCGAGGCTTTACCAGGCGAAGAAGGGGAACTTCTGGTAAGGGGACCGCTCGTGTGCAGTGGTTATTACGGGGATCCGGTGAGGACAGAGGCGTGTTTCAGGGAGAGTCCGCTTCCCCGCCACAACCGGGCGTTGTTCTACCGGACGGGGGACATCGTGAGGGTTGTCGGTGAAGGGGAGTACCGGTATGTCGGCAGGAAGGATCTGATGGTCAAATGTTCGGGATTTCGCGTGGAGTTGCAGGAAGTGGAGACGGCGTTTCTCAAACATGCCCGGGTGGGGGAGGCCGTCGTTGTTCCGGTATATGACTCGGACCGGATCAATGCCGGGTACCTGGCGGCATTCGTTACGGTAACGGGAACTGCTGAAATCAGGGCGATCGAACTGAAATCGTTTCTGGCAGGTGTCATCCCCCGGTACATGATTCCGGAAGAGATAATCGTTTTAGGGTCGATGCCGAAAAATACAAACGGAAAAACGGACCGTCTGAAACTCCAGGAACGGGCGAACAACCGGCAGACGGCGGAGGAATACGCTGCAGGAGCGGCACGATGAATACGCGTGATCTTCTGGCATTGGAATATCTCTGCAAAAAATATAATGAAACGAATATACCCCTTTATCTCAGCTATCCGACGACCGCCTTCTGGGGGTCGAGGTCTGATGATGATGTCTATTATCGTTCGTTTTCAGATGAGTCCGTATCGTTCCTTTATTTTCACTTTCCCTATTGTAAAAAACACTGCTATTACTGCTGCTGCTATTCGGAAGCGACCGGGGATGAAGAAAAAAAGGAAACCTACATCCGGTATATCAAGAAGGAGTTGCTGCAAAAACTTCCCCTTATTTCATCCGTCATCCGCGGCGGACTCCGTGAGATGCATTGGGGAGGGGGAACCCCCACCTATCTCGGCTGCAAACAGATCGAGGATGTCTTTACCGCCATTACGGATAATATACGGGTAGAGAACGCCGGAGGGGGTGGGATATCGATCGAGGCCTATCCGGATGAAACGGACCTCCCGTTCGATAAATTGAAACTCCTCCGCGACCTTGGCTTTAATGAAATCAGTTTCGGGATTCAGGATTTCGACAACCGTATCCAGCGTGCGATCAACAGGGATTGTAACGAACAAACGGTCCGGCGGATCGTCACGAATGCCAAAAAAGCCGGATTGCGGGTTCACATCGATCTTTGTTACGGACTCCCGTTTCAGGGATTGCACGAAAGCGAAACGACGATACGGACGGTGATCGACATGAATCCGGACCGTATCGCGCTCTTTCCGTACGCCCATTATCCGGCGCTTTTCCCGATGCAGCGTTTCATACCTCAATCGGGCGTTCCGAATTCATTTATGAAGGTGCTTGTCTTCATGGAGTGTGAAGCGGCTTTGATATCCGCGGGGTACCGGAAAATCGGTATCGACCATTTCGTGAAACCCGAAAATCCCCTCTGGCGTGCGGCTTGTGAAAAAAGAATCGTCAAGGATTTCATGGGGTATTCCCGGGACGCCCGGCGTGCCTTTATCGGTTTCGGCAGTTCCGCCATCAGTTTTTCCGGAAACGGTTATTTTCACAATGCAACTTCGATCAAAGACTATTTCACCGCGATTGACGAAGGCAGGCTTCCACTCCGGCCGGACATGTCGCACATGATGTCGCCGGACGATATGATTAGGAACGGCGTTATTCAAAAAAGTATATTAAGCGATGGAGAGATCGATAAAAACCATATCAATGCGATGTACTCGATCGATTTCGACCGATATTTCGCCCGTGAGTGTGAGGAGCTGCGTGAATACGAAAAAGACGGTCTCCTCTGTTTTACTTCGGATGACATCGTGAAGATCACCCCGACCGGCCTGTTTTTCGCCCGTCATATCGCCCATGTCTTCGATTCATGGTACCGCAGCGGCCATAAGACGATGCCGCGCGTTCCGATAAAGAAAACAACCATACAGGGAGTAAAAACATGACCATACAGGAGCGACTGGTGCCTTTCATAGCAAAAGCGGCACATCTGCCAGAAAAAGATATCGATGACCGCCTGCCGATATACAATTCGGGGATCGTTTCCTCGTTGAGACTTCTCGAGATGATGACATTCATCGAAAAGGCCTTCGGGATCGTCATCAGGCCCGAAGAACTCATCGAGGATAATTTCAGGGATGTCGGAACGATTGCGGGATTTATACAATCAAAAACCCGCCGTGTCGTCGCAGGGGAAACGTAAGGCGGTTTGCATGAAGCACGGAATATACAGGAAGTTCAGGGAGTTCATGTCGGTGTTCGATTGCTGTCCGGACCCCCTCGCCGTCTATTATACCGATACGAAACCGCAAGGTTCCGTGGGACCGCGGGGGGGATTTTCGATCGATATAAAAGGGCCGGGCGACCTGTTTCGTCTGGCCGGCAAGGGGGCCTCCCTGATGGAAGAAAAACGGAAGCGCTTTCGTTGTCTGTTTCAGTTTTTGGCGATAACGAGGAAGGACCATATTCCATCGGTCTTCGATAAGGATAATTTCGGCTGCCCCGGCTTTCGATTTTACAGCGGTTATACGGAAAAACTTCCGTTGTTCAATCACTTTTTTACGTCCACCGGTTTCCCGATGCTCTATAAGGGGGAGCGGTTCGCGCCGTCACCCTCCTCGTCCCAACGTCATGCCAAACTGCTCGAAGGACTAATGCCGGGGGGGAGATACCTTGTCTTCGACGCCATGGACAACCTTCCGCCGGATGTCGACCCGGCCATCGTCGTTTTTTTCTGCAACGCCGAAGCCCTCGCGGGACTCGTGGGCCTCGTGCGGTTCACGACCGACCGCGCGGACGCGGTTTGTTCTCCTTTTTCATCCGGATGCGCGTCGATATTCAGCTGGCCCATGAAATTCAAACAGGAAAACAAGGAAAACGCCGTTATCGGGGTATTCGATCCGGCGGCCCGCCCGTATATGACGCCGGGAGAGATGACCTTGAGTATGTCCTACGGACTCTTTAAAAAAACACTCGTTGCCTATAAAAGAAGTTTCATCTACTCGGACAGGATAAAAGGGGGAATTATCAAGGAAGCGGTTCCGGGCTGGCCCGCAGTAAGAAGAAGGGCGAAAGGACTCAATCGTCATCATTGAGAATCCGGATATGAGGAGAAAGCGTATTTTCCCCGTTCCCTCCGGGGATAATCATCAGTAAATTAACGAACCTCGTGATTATCAAGAACATCTGCCCTTCGTATAGTATCATAACCGGTTATTCATATGTGCGCTTCCGGCGCACTTCACGAAGAAAGGAGAGATGAAGATGACATTATATGAAGACATAAAGGGGAAAACGGCCGTCGTCACCGGCGGCGCCGCGGGTATCGGCAGGGCGGCGGTCCTCGCTTTCGCGGATAACGGGGTCAATGTCGCAATCGCCGACGTGCAGGAAGATAAAGCGAAAGAGACGCTTCTTTTGATGGAAGGGAAACCCGGTGCGGGGTATTTTATCAAGACCGATGTTTCGTCGGACTACGATGTCAGGCAGATGATCGAAGAGACCATTAACAGATTCGGTTGTGTCGATTACGCGTTCAATAACGCAGGGATAGAAGGCGGACAGGGAAAGATCGCCGAATACGGCGAAGAAGAATGGAACAGGGTTATTTCAATCAATCTCAAGGGTGTCTGGCTGAGCATGAAATACGAGATCAGGCACATGCTTGAAAGGGGAAAGGGGGCGATCGTCAACACGTCTTCGGTCGCGGGGAAGGTGGGATTCACCGGCCTCGCCCCGTATGTGGCTTCAAAACACGGCATCAATGGCCTGACAAAGACGGCGGCGCTGGATTACGCGGCGAACGGTCTCAGAATCAATGCCGTCTGTCCCGGCGTCATACGCACGGAGATGATCGACAGGGTGACCGGCGGGGACCCTGAAAAGGAAAAAGCCTTTATCGGACTCGAACCGATAGGACGGATGGGCAGGCCGGACGAAATAGCGTCGGCGGTTTTGTGGCTGTGTTCGGATTCGTCCTCGTTCGTGACCGGTCATTGTCTTGTCGCCGACGGCGGATTTATTGTGAAATAAAGGAGGTTTCGATTATTAATATATGGATCGAAGATGATCTATGTGAAGGATGCGGATTGTGCGCAGAACTATGTCCGGATACATTCAGAGTGGAGGGGGGCATCGTGACCGTATGCTGCAACACAATCGATGCCTCCCCCGGTTACAGCGGCAATAACAGGGTTCCCTATGACATCGAGGTGTGCGTACGGGAGGCTGTTGAAACGTGCCCCGAAGAAGCGATTGTCATCGAAAACGGCAGGCTGCCCTTCGAAATGTAGTCAGACTCACCGGTTATTAAAATGCCGATGCCGGCGTCTTGATATCGTCGATTTTCGCGGCGAGGATGAAATCATTCTCACTCAAGCCCCCTATTTTATGCGTCCACAACGTCACCTTTACTTTTCCCCATGAAAGCGATATATCGGGATGATGGCCCGCTTTTTCCGAGCGTTTACCGATACTGATCGTCAATCCAAGGGCGTCCCTGAAATCCTTTGTCCTGAACGTTCGTTCAAGGTGATGGCCGTCTTTTAATTCCCAATCCGGATGTATTTCCTTTTTCATAAGTTTCACCCTGTCCTCCCGCAGCGGTTCGTCCCCTTCCCTTGGCTGCACGCAGCGGCGGTCTTTCAAAGCGCTTTTTACGGTGTTCATGATTGTTTCCTCCATTTCCTGAATATGATATTCCCTTCATGTATAACAGTATAATGACGGGGCTTTCCGCCGTTAATGGTTATATTCGTTTTTTCTCCCGCATAATTCCTCTTTCTTCGGGATCCGTCGGTGGCGCCTATCCGGTGATCGATTCGAAACCTGAAACGATATCGAGAAGTTCGCCGGTAATCGCCGTCTGGCGGAGACGATTGTATGCGGCAGTCAACTCTTTCTGACGGCGGCCTATGGTTTTTTCCGTGTTGTCCATTGTCGCGAGCCTGCTCGAGTTCTCACTCGATAAGGATTCGACAAGCGTCCTGAATAATTCGATGTAGATATATTCGCGGATCATCGCCTTGAGGATCTTTTCCGGTTGGTCGAACAATACGGGGAGACTTCCGCCTTCCCATGGTTTGCCGCCTAGTCCGTTCAGTTCCTCCGGAGACGGGGGATAGATCGTCAATGACGACGGAAAGTAGAACGGATGTTGATGCAGTCTGTTGTAATAGATGGTTATCCGCCCGACATTATCCCTTTCAAGCCATACACGGATAATCTGCAATATATCGGCAAGCAAAGGGGTGATATCGTCCAGGCTTCCGGCCATGGGAAACTCCTCGTTCACCGCGATTCCTTCGTTTCGGAGCAGTCCGCCGATTTTATAACCGATACTCACGGAGCGCAGACGGCCTTCGGACAGGGCGACAAGATTACCCTTTTCTTTGAGAAAGTCCAGAAGCCGTTGATTAAAACGGCCGACCAGACCCTGTTCGCTTCCTATAACGATGATGATGTGAAGTGCCTTTCTCCGTCCGTTCCCCGCCGCGGGGAAAAACGATGGCGGTGAATTTCCGGGACTACCGGCTTGTTCCGATAACGCCCTCAGGACGATATGAAATCCCCGGAATATGGTTTTGGAATAGTGCCGCAAAGACTCAAGCGCGCGTTCGTATTGTCTGATGTTCACGGCAGAGAGCGTCTTCATGGTTTTGACGATGCCATGCATTTCATTCGTGCTTTTGATTTTCTTTTTAATCCCCTGGATCTGTTCCATGACCGCCTTTCGTTTGAAAGTTTTCAAGCAGATACCGTATCGCATCGATGATTTTTTTCTCCATGTCCTCCATCAGATCGCTTCCCCGATTGAAGACCTCATCGAGACTGCCGAATTCGTCGCGCGCCATCCCGGTTATCTCCGTTTTCACTTCCCTGATGTCTGTAAGTGGAATATCATCGAGCATGTTTTCCTTGACGGCGAGGAGTATTATGATTTGCTGGGTAACCGAAAGCGGACTATACCGGTCCTGTTTCAATATTTCCCGTACGCGTTTCCCGTGTTCCAGCGTTTTCATGGTTTTCTCGTCGAGTCGTGTTCCGAAACGGGAGAAGCTTTCCAGTTCCATAAACTGTGAATAGGCGAGGCGGAGATCTCCCGCTACATGCCGGTACGCCCGAAGCTGCGTTTTCCCTCCGACCCTGGAAACGGACTTTCCTATGTCGACGGCCGGCAGGACCCCTTCCTGAAACAATGACGGTGAATGGTATATCTGTCCGTCGGTAATGGATATGAGATTTGTCGGTATATAGGCGGATATGTTTTCAGCCTGGGTTTCGCATATCGGAAGGGCCGTCATCGAACCGCCGCCGAGTTCCTTTTTGAGGTGGGTCGATCGTTCGAGCAGCCGTGAATGGATATAGAAGATATCCCCGGGGTAGGCTTCGCGCGCGGGCGGCCTGCGAAGCAGCAGGGATATTTCCCTGTAGGCCCTCGAATGTTTGGTGAGATCGTCGTAAACGACGAGAACATCCCGTCCCCGGTGCATGAAATACTCGGCGATACTCGCCGCCGCGTAAGGGGCGGCAAAGCTCAATCCGGGCGTATCGTCGCCTGTGGATACGACAACGATCGACCGGTCCATCACGTCATGGTTTTCGAGGTCCTTGATAACCCCGCTTACGGCCGCGCTTCGCTGCCGTATGGCGCAGTAAACGGACACGACACCCGTGTCTTTCTGGTTGATGATCGTATCCAGGGCGATCGCCGTTTTACCTGTCTGGCGGTCGCCCAGTATGAGCTGCCGCTGCCCGCGGCCGATCGGGATAAGGGCATCGATGACGGCGATTCCCGTCTGAAGCGGGACCGTGACCGGCAGACGTTCCATGATCGGCGGGGCGGTCCGTTCGACGGGAATCCGTTCGGAAGCGCGGATTACGCCTTTTCCGTCGCGAGGACGGCCGAGCGGATCGATCACCCTCCCGAGAAGACCCCCGCCGACGGGAACGTCCAGCAGGCGCCCCGTCCTCTTGACCCTGTCGCCGATACGGAAACCGGGGTTGTTGTCGAAGAGGACGATCGCCGTATCTTCGGGTTCGAGATTGAAAACCATGCCGAGACTGCCGTCGGGAAACTCCATGACCTCTAGATAGGATGCACCGGGCAGGCCGTCCGCATGCACGATACCGCCGCCCATGGCGGTCACCGTTCCCGTCTCCTCTTTCCCGAGTCGCGGCGTATGCCCGGTAAGGGCGCCGTCGATGATGGACATCGTGTTATTCATTTCCTGCGTCATCGGTTTTTCCATTATTTTTCCTTTTTCCTCCGGGTTATGAGCTTTGGGGACGTATTACGCTTCCGTTTTATGTGAGCGTGAGTTTTCATCGATGAGACCCTCGATCTTTTTTAGGAGATCGTCGAGATAATCGTCCACGTTCCATGATAGCCGCTTCCCGCCGCATTCCGCGCTTATTCCATAGCCGTGTTCCGTTCCCGTTTTGAACACGATTTCCGGTTTCCGATGGGTCCGTGCGGCAATCGCTTTTTCGATTTCCCTCTTTGCGCCGGTCTTTATTTCAGATCGTGAGTGAATCGTAATAACGCCGCCGCTTTGACCGGCACCGTTTCCCAAAAGCGATTCGATATCCGAACCGTCGAGTTTATCAATGAACGCGCGGGCGATATGGTCCTCGATATCGGTGCCGGCCAGGTCATTGAAAATTCTGCCTGCCACGGATATTACTTCTTTTGCGATGTGGTTCCGCAAATCGATGAGAAATGATGCTTTTTCTTCTTCCAGTGTCCGTATCCATTGCAGCTTCAATTCATTCACCGTGTCTTTCTGTTCGGCGAATTGTTTATCATAATGCGCTTTCAGTTCCTTTTCGTTTTCTTTTATCAATGTTTCTTTTTCTTTTTCCCACCCTGAGAGTTTCTCTCCGTATCTTTGGTGAAGGTCGTCCGCTTCCTTTTTTTTCGATTCGATTTCGGAAAATCGATCTGCGATATGGGCCTTTCGCTCCTTCATAACCTTTAATAGCCGCTTAAAAAGAATCAGCCGGAGAAGGATAACGAGGATGAGGACATTGACGATCTGGGCGCCGATGGTAAACCAGTCTATATTCACTCGAGACTCCTCAACCGCCCGTGACGCTGTTCCAGAACGGATTCGCGAAAATCAGAATGATCGAGATGACGAAACAATATATCGCGGTGGATTCTATCATCGCCAGTCCGACGAACAGTGTTCTGGTAATGGTTTGTGATTCATCCGGCTGCTGGGCGATCGACGTAAGCGCCTGCGCCAATGCCTTCGCTTCCCCCAGGGCCGGCCCTATGGAACCGATGGCGATGGTCAACCCCGCGATAATGATCGATATCGAACCGATAAGAGAGATGTCACTCATGTGTATCTCCTTTCATGTTTTTGTTTATTTTGTCGTTGTGCGCGCGAACGGCCGAAGCAATATACACCGTTGCCAGCACCGCGAAAATATATGCCTGAATCTGCCCGATCAAAAGCCCCAATGCCTGCATGATAACCGGAACGAAAAGCGGAGCGACGGAAAGCAGTATTCCGGCGACGAGACTTCCGCTCATCACATTGCCGAAGAGTCGAATCGCCAGAGACAATGTCCGCGATATTTCGCTGATGATGTTGAACGGCAGCATGAGGGGATTCGGTGTTATGTATTTTTTGAAATAAACGGAAAACCCGCCGCTCCGTATGCCGTAATAAGGAACCGCGAAAAACACACACACCGCGAGAGCGCCGGTCGTATAGAGAGAAGCGGTCGGGGCCGAATAGCCGGGGATGAAATCAAGCAGATTCGAAATCGATATAAACAGAAACAATGTGCCGGGAAAGGCGATATAGTCATCCGTCTTTACGTGCATGATGGTTGTGATCTGATCCCTGATCATACCGACGATGGCTTCGAGGAGCGCCTGACGGCGTGAAATATCGGGTCCCCGTTTGAGCCTCATCGTCGCTAAAATCGAAACGACCACGATAATGCCCATCACGATCCATGAGAACACGATCGTACCCGAAATCGTGAAAGGACCGATACGGCAAAAGACGATCGAATCGGGTGTGAGGTTTATAGTCGTATCGCTCATACGCCCGTTTCTTCCTTTCTCGAGGCCTGCTTCACGTGTTTTGTGACGACGATGCGAGCGGTCAAAAATCCGGTTAATCCGGCTATCAGGGAAACAGCCGAACCGAAAGAATAACTCAGATAAAAAAAGACCGCGACAAGAAGGAACCTGATAACGAAGCTGATGACAAACAGGGATTTACCGGATTTTTTCGAAACGCTTTGTTTTACGGTCAACCATAAGCCAAGAAAAAAAATGATTCCTGCCGCAGCGCCGGCGGTGAATCCGAGAAAACTGTTGACGAACATATTCATGATACTCATCGGTTATTCCTCCCCGTTTTTTTTCGCCGTGTCGTCCGGGAGGTCTCTTTCCCTCCGGATCGCTTCTTCTTCCTTTTTAATCCAGAACCAGGCATTAAGGCATCCCAGAATGATTCCCGCTGTGATCATCATCAGCGTCCATGAAAATCGTGATTTGAAGCTTGCATCGATCCATATACCGGCCAATGTCAGAACGATTGTCGGGACGGCGACAGACCATCCGATTAATCCGAACATACCCAGGCCGAACCATATATGATCGGGCCGGTGCCTGCGCGCGTATTCTTTTCTTTTTTTCCTGTTTCGTATTGTTTCGAGTACCGACCTGTTGTATTCTTTATTCAAATCGCCTTTATTCTTTGTCATCGATCGTACTCCAAAAGCCGTCTGGAAAAACTGATTTCGAGTTTCGCGAGAGCCGTTCGTACGTCCCTGTTTTTTTCTTCCCGTACCGCGAAGGCTTTCTCCATGGCGGTATCCAGGGTATGCAGATTTTCACCCTTAATCGCATAACGAACGGAAATCGATACATCGTCGGCTTTTTTAACGAGAATGCCGCTGTCGATACCGATATAGGTTTCCGAGTTCCCGTCGTCGAGGATAAGAATCCCCGGACTCAACGACATCGCGCAGTCGATATGGCGGGGATACATGGTGAATGAACCATGAGAAGCTTCGGATGAGATCTTTACGATCTCTTTTTCCATGAATATCCCTGTCGGTAAATTAATCCTCGCTTTCATCATACTTCTTCCGTCTGAATTTATAATCGCCTTGATCGATATCGTCTGTCGTCGTGAAATCGAACGAATACGGGTCGTATGTGTGATAAAAACTGAATCATATGCATCTCCCGATACATTCTAAGCGGCGCCGGTTCCGGTATAAATGGGCGGCTTCCCTTTTTTCCTGATCTGATTCCAGAAGGATCTCGGACCGCCGCTTGTTTCATGTACGTCAATTCCGTCAAGAACAGGCCGCCGCGCCAGGGTTTGCAGACGGGAACGTCCGGTATCAGGAGTCCTTGCGGATTTCATCTATCGTACCGATCATGTACAACGCGCTTTCGGGATAATCGAGAAAGGTTTCATCGAGAATCTTTTCACAGCCCGTTAATGCGTCACGGAGTGAAACATATCTGCCTTTGTGGTTTGTGAATTGTTCTGTGGTTGAAAACGGCTGTGTAAGAAAACGTTCGATTTGTCTCGCCTTTTTCACCGTTCGCCGGTCATGTTCGGACAGTTCATCCATTCCAAGCATGGCGATAATGTCCTTCAATTCCGCGTATTCAACCAGTGTCTTCCGAACCGCCCGCGCTATTGTATAATGCCTTTGTCCGACGATGTGCGGGACGACCATGGAGGAACCCGATTGAAGCGGATTGACCGCGGGGTAGAGACCTTCGGACGCTTTTTTTCTCGAAAGAACGAGAAAGGAAGACAGGTGGGAAAACGTATGAACGGCGGCCGGATCGGTAAAATCGTCTGCGGGTACGTAGACGGCCTGCACGGAGGTGATCGAACCTCGTTCGGTCGATTTGATCCGTTCTTCGAGTTCCGCGAGTTCCGTCCCGAGAGTCGGCTGATAACCGACACGCGAGGGAATCTTCCCGAGAAGACCGGAGACCTCCGAACCCGCCTGGACAAATCTGTAAATATTGTCGATCAGAAGCAACACGTTTTTGTTTTCTTTGTCACGGAAATACTCGGCGACGGTCAGGGCGGTATGGCCGACCCTGAAACGGACTCCCGGCTGCTCGTTCATTTGTCCAAAGACAAGGACAGCATTATCGAGTACGCCCGCTTCCCCTGTTTCCCTGTACAACTCCTCTCCCTCCCTGCACCGTTCACCAATGCCGCAGAAGACGCTAATCCCTTCATGGCCGCTTGCCATGTTATTGATCAACTCCATAATGAGGATTGTCTTCCCGACTCCGGCCCCGCCGAATAATCCGGTTTTGCCGCCCAGTTCAAGAGGCGACAGCACGTCGATCGCCTTGATCCCCGTTTCGAATATGGCCGACTGCGGTCTTGTGTCTTCGATATGTAATGCCGAGGGGTATATTCCCGTTCGTATCGTTTCCGGAATCGGTCCTTTTTTATCAATGGCATTTCCGAATACATCGATCATTCTCCCTTTCAGTACATTCCCGGCGGGGACGCTGATAGACCTTCCGGTCGCTTGAACGTCCATTCCCCTTTTCAGCCCCTGTGTCGGATGAAAAGCAATGCACCGGGAAATCGTGGCATCCGTCTGAACCTGAACTTCGAGCATGACGTCGTTGTCGCTGCCGGTGACAAGCAATTCTCTCAGGGATGGCGCGTAGTCCCGGAATTCGACATCGACCACGCTTCCCTTTACGGCGCGTATTTTCCCTTTATACTGCAATGCCTTAAGCGATTTGTCTTTCATCGGTCTTCCTTTTCACGTACGGAGAATACATTCATCCTGAAACAGTGTTTACTTTATTATCACGGAACAACAACGGAAAATCATTGAGTGAAAGTAACAAGTCATTGACGGAATTCCCTAATATCGATTGTTAACTGCCTGCGGGTATACATATTCAAAATAGGGAACGATGTCAACATATTGGAGAAATGAAACCGTGAAAAGAAATTCTTTTTTGTTGTACCATAAGCGAGGCGTCGACCCGATTGACAGGGAATCCCGGGCGGCATCGAATTTGTGTGAATTATGTATGGAAGAAAATAAGAATCATATAACATCGTATTACAATATGGATACGCCGTGGAGCCTTCACGTCAGGTCGGTGCTGCAAAAGTTACAGACCGATCCCTCCAAAGGATTGAACAGGAAGGCGGTTGCTTCGCGAACGCGCCTTTTTGGTCCGAACAGTATGAAGACGAAACAAAAGACGCCCGCAGCCGCTGTTTTTATCAATCAATTCAAGAGTATTATCATGCTTATATTGATGACGGCCTCCCTTCTGGCATTCATGTTTACCCATTGGACGGACGGGGTTGCCATCATCATCGCGATATTTCTGAACGCGGGAATCGGCTTTTTCATGGAATTGAAGGCCGTGAGAACAATGGAAAGATTGCAGCACCTCGATAAACGTAAAACGACGGTTCTCCGCGGAGGGAAGACGGTATCTGTTGCATCCGTGAAGGTGGTACCCGGCGATATCGTCCTCGTCGAAAGCGGACAGGGGATTCCCGCCGATATGCGGCTGATGGAATCGAATAATATAACGGTGAACGAATCGGCGCTGACGGGGGAGTCCCGCCCTGTCCTGAAAACGGCCGATACCCTTCAGGAAACAACGATTCTGGCGGACAGAAAGAATATGCTTTATAAAGGGACGTCCGTCGAGGCCGGCAGCGGCAAGGCAGTCGTGACCGGAACGGGAGAAGAAACGGAGTTGGGCGGGATAGCCCGCATGGTGGAAGAGGCGGAAACGGAGAAAGATCTTCTTGAAGAACGGATAAGGCGCCTTGGTCAAAAACTCATATGGCTGATTCTCGCTATCGTGGGGGTAAGCGGCGTGTCGGGAATTCTCATGCAGCGGGACATGCTGCTGATGATAAAGCTGATGATCGCCCTCGCCGTCGCGGCCGTCCCGGAAGGTTTGCCGATCGTCGAGTCCCTCGCCCTCGCCAGGGGGATGCAGCGCATGGCTAAGCGGCAGGCACTCGTCAGGCGGTTATCAGCCGTTCAGACTCTCGGTTCGGTCACCACGATTTTCACCGACAAGACGGGAACGCTTACGGAAAACAGAATGACGGTAACCAGAATCATTGTTCCGGGGCAGACTTTTTTTATAAAGGGAGACCGGTTCAACGGCGAAGACGGGAACGATGTATCGGCCGGCAGGGACTTTCCGTCACTCCTTCGCAGACTTCTCGAGACGGCGGTCCTCTGCAATAACGCAGTGCTGCCGGATAAAGAAGAACCGGAGACAGGGGCCGTCGGCGATCCGACCGAGATCGGTCTCCTTGAAGCCGGCAAAAAGGCGGATATCGAAAGGCCGTCACTGCTTGAAAAAAGTCCTGAAGTGAGGGAAGTCGCTTTCGATCCGGAATTGAAAATGATGGCGACGATACATGGATCGGAAGAAAAATTTTTTACCGCGGTAAAAGGCGCCCCCGTCGCCGTTTTGCCCGCATGTACGCGTTATTCGGACGTGGACGGGATGCATGAGTTGACCAGTGAATTGAGGAAAGAATGGCTTGATAAAAACGAACGGTTTGCCGCTGAGGGACTTCGGGTGCTTGCCGCAGCCGGAAAGGAAAGCGGGGGGGCTTTTGAAGCCCCGTATGAGGGTCTGGTCTTCTACGGGCTTTTGTGCATGATCGATCCACCGCGGGAGGAAATCAGGTCCGCTGTCCGGCAATGCCGGAATGCGGGAATCAGGGTGGTGATGGTCACGGGAGATCAGGAACACACCGCCCGCTACATCGCGAAAACCCTGGAATTGACTGACGGGGATATAAAGGTCATGACGGGAAAGGAACTCGAAAACGAAGAAGGCAACGGAGGGTTCCCGTCGGCCGGGGAAATAAGCCGGACCTCCGTGTTCGCCCGGATTACACCGGCGCAAAAGCTTGACATCGTATCACGTTTTCAGAAATCGGGTGAAATCGTCGCCATGACCGGGGACGGTGTGAATGACGCGCCCGCATTGAAAAAAGCGGATATCGGTATTGCCATGGGTAAACGGGGAAAACAAAGCGCCAGGGACGCATCCGATATTATTCTCCTGGATGATTCGTTCAACAGTATCGTCTATGCCGTAAAATACGGCCGTAGTGTTTTCAACAATATCCGGATGTTCGTTATTTATCTCATATCCGGCAATCTCGGAGAAATCATGCTAGTGACCCTGGCGTCGCTTCTCGGACTTCCGATACCGCTGCTGCCCCTTCAGATATTGTATCTCAACATGATTAATGACGTTTTTCCGGCGCTTGCTTTGGGATTGACCGGCGAAGACGAGAAAATAATGGGAGTCCCGCCGCGGGACACGAATGAAGCGATTTTAACGAAACGCAGCTGGATTCACCTTCTCGTTTTTGGATTCATTATTTTCGCCGCCGTATTCGGGGTATACGCAGTCGTACATTTTATATTCGGCATGGATCACGCTCACAGCAACACGGTGGCGTTTTTATCGATCGCATTTGCACGGTTATGGCATGTCTTTAATATGAGGGACGAGGATACGACATTGCGCGACAACCGGATCGTGAAAAACAGTTTCGTCTGGTGCGCCATTACCCTGTGTGTCGCGCTGATTCTGTTCGCCGTTTTTGTTCCCGGACTCTGCGCTTTTCTCGGATTACAGGCATTACCGCCTGCAGGGTGGGCAATCGCCGTTACCGCGAGTATCATCCCCTTTTTCGCGGGACAGACGCTTCTCTGGATACGGGGATATCTGAAACGAAAAAAGAAAGCGGGATGAAAAAAATCCGTCCCGGAACGGATCGAACCTGACCGCCAGCCCCTACGCATCGATATCGACATAACGTCCGAGTACACCGGCAAGAATTTCCCGGGCGGACTCTTCATGCCGCTTTTCGAGATAGAGGGCCGCGAACTCGCCGCTGTCCAGCCACACGCCGCCGCATACCGAACAGACATCGCTTGTGATACCGGCCTCGTAATGCCTGTGTTTGTCGAGTTCAGCGTCACATAGCGGACACCTGAGCGGGCGTTCCGGTTTGTCGTGAACCTTGTATAATAATTTTTCCCTGAAAAGCGCTGTTTTGTCGAGCCGTTTCTGCAACAGCCGTTCCAGTTCGCCGAAATCAAGCCATATGCCATAACATGCGGGGCAGTAATCGATGTAAATATTTTCAAGGAGGAGTGTTTTCATCTCGGCCGAGTCCATCGGACAGAATAATCCTCTGGATCGGTCTTTCTTCTCAGAAAAATCCGTCCGGTTCGTGTCGAGGGATGCTTCCCTGTTTTTTTCCGATTTTTTCCGTTTTTCAGGGACATTTTCTTCGTGCTCCCTCACCGGATGCGTGTTGTCGGTATTGACCAGTTTACCGATATCCTTGAAGGCTTTTTCCTTGATATAGAAATATTCATCCCTGATTATCGAATAATCGTCCATGCTTTCACCTGTTTACAGTGTACATCACTCGAGGAAAAAAGTGTAGAGAAAAACCTCATGATTCAAACGATTACGGCGGCGTAAGGTCTTTTTATATACCTTCGATAGATCGTTTATTACGACAATTGTCGTATTTCATTCATTGACGCGCACTCCGTGCCTGAATGCAGGCGGAAACGGCCGGATTTCGAGCGGACTCTTAAGGTGACGGTCAAAGACGTTACCCGTAACCTAACCAGGATGCTTAAAAAGGCCGGCATCTTGCCAAAATTCGGAAATATAGTTATTTTCTTGCTGCAGGAATATATCATGAAGCGAATACAACGATTATACGATATCGTTTTAGATTATCTATAAACCATCTCCTCCACACAATCAAAACACCCCTCTTTCAAGAAAGGCTGGAAGTGTCTACATATGAAGAATGAAAAACGAATCGTCCTGGTATTCCCTCCGAAAGTGCATCCGACATACATACCGTTTGGGATAACATCGATTGCCGCATATCTGAATCGGCATGTCCCTTGTATAGAACCGGTAGTTCTCGATCTCAATATCGAAGTCTGGAATCATTACGCGCACACAACGAACGATGTTTATGATTTCAGGTCGATACTTTTGCATCGTGATGAAGCTTTTTTCAATGAAACCGATTATAGAACCCGGATCCATCCGTTTATTCATCGTGTATCGAAAGAATGCGGTCGACTTCTCCTGGATGCAGCTGATTATTGCGATACGGGCCGTGAGTCGGAAGAATTTAAAGCGGTCACCGAAAGGCACCTGAAACAAATCGCCGGCTGTAAACCGAGGTTTGTCGGGTTTTCCGTCATGTATTATTCACAGCTTATCTATTCAATTGCCCTTGCAAAAAAAATAAGAACCCTCAATACAAACGGGGACCCCGGAATTATCATGGGCGGCGCCGCGATGTCGGCGCTTTCAAGCGATGACATCCTGTTGGCCTGCAACTGGATAGATGTCGTATTTACCGGTGAAGCGGAGATCGGGATCGCCGCATATTGTCAAAACAGGCCACTTGCGACGATTCCCGGTATCGTTTACCGGGCGGAAGGCAGGATCATCCGTTCTTCATACCAGGTAACACTCAGTCTGAAAACACTACCGGTTCAGGATTTCAGCGGATTGATACATACCGGAGGCTACGCCAATCCTGTTCCGGTTTTGCCCGTGCAATTATCGCGGTCGTGCAGATGGCGAAAATGCCGGTTTTGCGCCCATAATCATTCTTTCTCTGGTTATCGGATAAAGGATATCGGTAATTTTACGGGCGAACTGGAATCCCATATCGAAAAAAACGGGGCACGCCATTTTTATTTCACCGATCAGTATATCGATACGCATGATCTTCACCGTCTCGCAGACGCTTTGCTATATAAAAACCTGCCGATTTTTTTTCATTTCATGGGACGGCCTTCTGCGGATTATTCATACGACCTTTTTCAAAAACTATATCGGGCAGGCTGCCGCTGGATAAGCTGGGGAGTCGAAAGCGGTTCCCAAAGACTGCTTGATACGGCAAACAAGGGAACGTCCGCACGCCATATCGCCGCCGTGTTGCAGCAATCCCACGAGGCGGGGATCAACAATCTCTGCATGATGATTTTCGGTCTTCCCGGCGGCACCGACGAAGATCTCGAACTTACTTTCGAATTTATCGGTCGCGCGGCGCCGTATACGGACAGGTTCACCGAAAGCGGATTCGTTCTCTATAAAAACACCCCCTTTGCCGCAAACGCGCGCGCTTACGGGTTGATCATCGATGGGCGGGAAGTACTTTGTGCGGTTTCAGGACGCACGATCAGGTCGAACAGGCTGTTTTACAGGGAAGTATCCCGAACGGGTGTTCCGCGAAAGCCGCGAACGCACCATGAACTCTCCCTCTGGGAAACGCGCAAAAAATGGATGCCGGCCCCGTCGATATACGAGATACTCCCCGCCGAACATTACCTTCTTTATGCCTCACGTTCGCGGGGATATTCCCTGGATCAGGTCATCCTCGATAATCAGGTGCATCAAACCCGTTTGAGAAGCATCGCCGAGTACGGGGCGAGTGTCAGTTCGGATTGCGGATGATCGAAGAAAAACGTACGGTGAGGGCCGGTCAATTCGATGTATCGGCCGTGACACATGCAGCGAACACGGCTTTCTGCGCTGTCGGCATTGAGGATGACGACGATTTCCTCGTCCGCACGTGACCGGCTGAAGATGAATTGCAGGTGTGAAACGTAAAGCTGGCGGTAGCTTCCGGTTTGAAGCGCAGGGTGGGATTTTCTTGCCGCGATCAGTGTTTTAATCCACTCGTGCAGCGGATTATCGCGCGCCAGCCCGTTTATCTTTTCGGCGCTCAGTCGTGGACGTAAACCCGAATCATCGTGATTTTTGACGCCTTCGATGCCCGTTTCACTACCGTAATAGATCGAGGGAATACCGGGTATGGTAAAAAGAAGCGCGTAAAGTGTCGTGAGGTGATTGACGTCGGCGAGTCTGCTTGAAATCCTCTCGACATCGTGATTGTCCGCAAAATTATAGAGCATCAGGTTTTTGTAGATCCCCGAATTGCCGTATTGCCTGTTCAGCGAATAGGAGATTTCGAAGAAGTTGCGGTCGTTGTGTGAAGAATAAAGTCCCTTGTAGGTTTCATAATTGGTCGTACTGTCCAGCATTCCCGGATTCGCCCAGATGGTGTAATCGCCGTGGATCACCTCGCCCATAAGCCAGAAATCGGGGTTCAGGGAGCGGCAGTACGTTTTCAATTGCCGCAGGAAGGCATGATTCAGGTGGTAGGCAGCGTCGAGACGAAGACCGTCGATGCCGAATTCGGTTATCCATTTTTTGACCGCCCCGAAAAGGTGCCGGACGACATCGCCGTTTTCAAGGTTCAGTCTGGGGAGATTGTAGTGCCCTTCCCAGCAGTCGTAAGAAAAGGGATCGCCCGAGGGGCTGCGGCCGGAAAAATCGATTTTCGCATACCATCCGACATAGGGTGAGGTCTGTCCGTTGCGGACGATATCCCGGAACGCCCAAAAATGACGGGACGTATGGTTGAATACGCCGTCGACGATGATCTTGAATCCGTGATCATGGTATGTCCGGACCAGATCGGCAAGTGTTTCATTGGCCCCGAGTCTTCTGTCGACAAAATAATAATCGATAGTGTCATACCCGTGCGTGTCGGAAGCAAAAAGGGGCCCGAGAAACAGGGCATTAACCCCCAGGTCTTTCAGATACGGAATCCACTCCTTCAATCCCGCAAGGCGGACCTCCGTCGCTTTACCGTGTTCATTGGCAAACGGCGCGCCGCAGCAACCGAGGGGGTAGATATGGTAAAATATGGCATTATCACTCCAATGACTCATTTTCTTCTCCTTCCCGCTTTCGTCGATCTCTGAATAAACGCTTTTCAGGTGTTATCGGACAGCGTGCATTCAAGAATATGATAATCGCCGCAGGGAATGCATGCGGAAAGGGCAAGTCCGCTTTTTACAAGCAGACACTCGAATTCGTCTTTTGTCCGTTCCCTTCCATTCCCCATGACGAGCATTTCGATATCCATAAAAACGGCGGACGAACGGTTGCCGGAGTTCGGGATAAGCATTTCGATAACAAGCAGCCGGGTGTCCCGCTTCATCCCTTTTCCGCAATTGTCCAATAGTTTTCCGCAGCGTATATCATCCCAGTCATGTAAGATATTGACGAGAAGAAAAAGGTCCGAGGATTCGGGGACATCGTTGAAAAAATCAAAGGATACCGCGCCGCATATTTTTTCAAGCCCCGCTTTTCCGATTTCATCTCGTGTCTGCGGAATGACATGCGGAAGCTCCAGGATTGTACCTGAAAGCGAGGGGTAAGCCGAAAGGATCCCGGCGAGAAGGCCGCCCGTCCCCCCGCCGATGTCGGTGACCGTTCGAATTCGGGAAAAATCGTATGCTTCCAATAAAGATGAAACAATCGATTTTGTTTTTATTGAATTAGCCCTGTTGAAGATTGATGCGGCTTCGGGGTGTTGTGAAAGCCAGGTCGAGGCGTCCTTTCCGAATGCCAGTTCAAACGGACATTTTCCGTTGAGCACACCGTCACAGAGCATTTTCATTGCATCGGTATGCCATTCTGAAAGGAACATGAGCGCGATAGGGGCAAGCGAATCGGAAACAAGAAGACGGGATTTTTCCGTGTTACTGAAAATGCGGTCCCTTTCTTCACTGAAAATACCGACGTGAGCCAATCCCCTGAGTATGCGATAGAGGGAGGATTCATCTGCGCCGGTTTCCCGGGACAAATCGGTGACAGAACGGGATGAATCCAGTAACAGGTCGGGAATTCCCAGTCTGACCGCCGTATAAAGCGGGGCGGAAATCCATTGAGAGGTTATAATACGCATCATTTCGTCGATAATAGGTGATTCCATTGTTATCTCCTCGTGATTGATTATCAAGTTTCTTTCATGCAATGCTATTGCCTGATTTTCGTTTAATTCGGGAAGGTTCAAACCGGTATGTACACTGATTTAATAATGTTATGTAACTATACCAGGCTGCGTCACATCTGTCAAGCCTCATCAAATGATTTTCACTATTCCCCTCATGTAAAAAAGAAGGCTTGCCTATCGCCGTCAAAAGGGATAAAGTATTGTCATACATGAACCGGGAGGCCATGGGATATGGAACATACGATATATGATTTTACGGTTACCGACATCGACGGCAACGACGTGTCGCTTGAGCGTTTTAAAGGAAGCGTGCTGCTTATCGTCAATGTCGCAAGCAAGTGCGGTTTCACGCCCCAATACGAAGGACTTCAAAACATATACGAACACTACCGGGAGAGAGGATTATATATCCTCGGGTTTCCCGCGAATAATTTTCTCCGGCAGGAGCCCGGCAGTAACGAAGAAATCAAACAGTTTTGTTCGCTGACCTACAATGTCGGTTTTCCAATGTTTCAAAAGATATCGGTAAAAGGAAAGGATATCGCTCCATTGTACGGGTTTTTGACGGGAAAAAAAACCAATCCCCGTTTTCACGGTTCGATCAAATGGAACTTCACGAAGTTTCTTGTTGACAGAAAGGGCACGGTCATAGGCCGTTTCGAACCGAAAACAAAACCGGATGATGAGGCGGTAACGAAGCGTATTGAAGCGGCGTTGGGCGAATGAAATGCACGGAAAAGACCCGCGGCATGAACACATTACCGGTCGTTCACCCTCTCGTGACATGTCGCACTCAAAGATCTACAGGCGGGGAAAACGCCAACTTGAAACCGGCAGGTAAACTCGTCTTCTGTTTCTGTATTGTCTTTTTCCTTGTGACCTGTATGTCCGGCACAGACCGGCGAAGGAGTGATCGGGAGGGACCGGATACGGACAAAACGATGTCGAAAGCACTCGTCGGTTACTGGAGTTTCGACGAGGGACGGGGGACTTCCGTTCACGACGCTTCAGACAACGGCAATCACGGCGTTTTGAGGGGGAATCCCCTGTGGACAAAGGGTGTTATCGGGGGTGGACTGCAATGCGATCCGTCCGACGGAGTCGATTATGTCGAACTTCCCGATTCCGTTTCACTGACTGACATGGAAGGGGGCAGCTTTACGATATGTGCATGGTTTATGCCATTGTCGGTTCCCGAAGTAACCCCGGCATCCGGAAATCCTTCATTCGGTATCGTGATGCAGGAAGGGTATCATATCGGTCTGGCCTACGATTATGCCATGAAGTTTTCCATGTATCATTTTCTGGAAGGGGGAGTGTGGGCGGGCGTTACCTCGGAAACACCCCTCGAGCCCGGGACTTTTTATCATATTGCGGGCAGTGTCGACCGCGAAAACGGATTCGTCCGCCTTTATGTGAACGGATTGCTTTTCGGAGAACGGTTTTTCGATCCGGGAGCGATAGCGCAGCCGCTTGGCCGCAACCGGGTTCGTATCGGTATTGCCTCTCCTTCAAATCCCGATTATCCTTACCCGGCGCACGGTATTATCGATGAAGTGAGGATATACTCGGATGCGCTTTCGCATGCGCGGATAACGGCGCTGGCCGATAATGCGGCAAAAGCGGACATTACCGTTTTCGTTTCTGATACGGAACGACCCTTCCGGAATCACGCATACGGTGTTCTCGATTCACTTTCAAACAGCGAACCCCCCGATGAGTACATCGTCCCATTGAAGCCGTCGATCATACGGAGCACGAATTTGGACGTATATGAACGCGCCCGGCGTTTGCATGCGAAGTTTTTATATTTCTTCCCGGTCGCGTACGCGGCATTGTATCTGAAAGGCGGAAGCTTTGAAACGGGAATCGGAGACGGGAGATGGCCGGGCGACGGCGGCGACTGGGATGCCTGGGAGACGTGTGTCGGGGATACGGTGAAAAAGTCCCTTTCAAAAGGATATGACGGGGTTGTCTGGGATATCTGGAACGAACCGGACATACGGGATTTCTGGAAACGGAGCTGGAAGCAGTATCTCGAAACATACAGGCGCGGGGTCGTTGAAATTAAAAAACTCGACCCGGACGCGCTCGTTACGGGTCCGAGTTTGTCGGTGTTCGACAGGGAAAAAATAATCGACTTTCTTGATTATGCATCGCGTAACAATGTTCTCCCCGACATACTGAACTGGCACGAATTGACGCCGTCGATGATCGATACGATTCCAGGGCGCGTTCAATCGGTAAAGACTCATGTCGCTGAACGCGCCTATCCGGTTTCCCGTATCATGATCACGGAAGTCATCGACGCTTCATATCAGCATTCGCCGGGCCATGCGGTCGGCGTCATGGCGAAAATCCACCGTGCGGGGATCGAGGCGGCCGCCAAGAGCTGCTGGACGGAACCGTTTCCGAACGACGGTATAAGCAATTGCGGTATCTGTTCACTCGACGGCCTGCTGGATCCCGTCCATGGAAAGCCGAGGTCCGTCTGGTGGACGTTCAGGGAGTATGCGGATGTGGCCGGATACGAATGCGATGTCGTCGTTTCGAATACGCCGCTTGCCGTTGAGGGTGTCGCCGCTTATGATCCGGAAGCAGGTACGGTATCCGTCATTGTCGGCCGTTATATGAGACGGAACGGCGAAGCGAGAGACGTGCGGCTGGCCATTGCCTCCTTGCCGCCGGATTCGGCTTTGAACGGCATGGTGCGCGTTGTGATAAAGAAAATACCGTATACGGCAGGAAACAATTTATCCGCACCGGTTGCCGTCGCCGATTATATCGATGAAGTCTCAGGCGGACGGATCGTTATCGTATTACCGGAGGCGGGTGAAGACGATGCGTATATCGTCGTGCTTTCTCCGGTTCAATAAATTACCGTATAACGGATACGAGAACGCTACGATGCCCTTCGGATCGTTTGTATCGTGAAATGCGTCTGCTGCCCCGGGGTTTTCAGTATACAAGATGGACGACGGCGGAGACGATATTTTCGGAGGGGGCGCCGGATAGCGGGCAGGAGCACACATAGAGAAGTTTGAAGATAAGGATATCATCTTCGAGAAAATAGGCGGCAGCGCCTATCGATGTCGTCACCAGTCCCTCGTCACTGTCCGTGTCGAGAAGGCTTCTGTCGTACCAGTCCATGACGACCACCGGTTCGATGAAATCGTAGCGGTACGACAGAATCCCGAAAAGCCCGCGGCGCCAATCCATGGTCCGGTTGCTGACGTTTCTCATGCGAAGCCGTTCCATATATTCGATATGTAGCGATATGGTATGCAAGGCTGCCGGTTCCCATGCAAGTGAAGCGAACATTCCCTGGGCCAGGCCTTGCCGGGAGACGATATCGTTGACGTAATGATAATATCCGTAATAGCCGGCCCTGATATCGATTATATCATGTATCGAATGACGCATGAAGATCTTTCCCGTCAAAAGCAAGGCGGATTCTGCGTCTTCAGACACCGTTTCGAGTCTTCCCGAGGAAAGACACGCATCATAACCGAAAAGATTGAAGATATTTTCGCCCGACGCCATAATTCCGAGATCGCGGCCGCACGCGATTTTTTCCGTCGTGTCCGGGTGATCGATATACGGCCGCTCATCCGCGCCGTCGAACACTTCTTCACCAAAAGGCACCTTGAATCTGCCGATACGCATCGAGAGGAAATCGTGGAACCCGTAGCCGGCATAGAGGTCTTCCAGCTGAAGGAGGTAGACATCAGGTTCTCCGGACGGAGATTCTACGAATTCCATTGAGAGTTTGAGTGAAAGGGATTTATACAATTCACTCTTCAGGGAAAAGGAGATCGTTGAAAGAGATAATGTATATTGTTCATCATCGATTTCGTATTCTCCGGAAATCTCGTATCCCATGTGCAGGATTAATTCGGCGTCATTGTCGTCGACGAGTTTAAAACCGGCCGCACCCGCGGCATGTGCCGTCACAAGCAACCGGATAATAAAGAAAATAACGACGGTGTTTTTCATGGTTTGTTCGGTTTTCCTTTTGTCGGGTCGGGGAAGGTCATCCAGATCGCCCCGCCGTCCGGATGACGTCCGTATGACATGTCTTCGGGAACATGGAAACTGAGATAATCCACACTGTCGATGACCGTTGTTCCTCCCGGTGTGGTGAGGATCACCGCCTCATCGTTATCCAGACGAAAATCGATCTGTATCTCCGCTTCGGGATTGTTCGCTTCGACAACCAGGAAACCCTCTTTTTCGATAATCGTACCGTCGGGGAATGCCCATTTGAGGGGTTTCGAGAAGGTATCGCTCAAATAAAAACCGGAGAGGTCGATTGCAGTATCGGTCGGATTGTATAGTTCTATCCAGTCCGATGAGTCCGAGGAGGCGGCGACGAGTTCATTGATGAACAGGTATCCCTCGAGATCGGCATGTATGCGTTCCGCACCGTATTCCCCTGCACAGCCATAAAGGTTCATCAGTAATACGATGCAAGTAAAAAGGCCTGATGTGAATTCAGGTAAATGAAACCGTTTATTCATAATTGTTATGCTTTCCAAAGACAGCCTTATCGGGTATGTCACGTTACTATACCATATCCGGGGGCTTTATGCAATAAAAGAATACGAAGACGGCATATCAGTCCGAATGGCGGGTGTCTGAAAGGATGAAAAAATTGAAAAATAAACGTTTAGATAGTATATTAGCAATGTGCGCAGATATGGCCGCGGCTTTTTGATAATAATCGTATATCTGGTGCTCTCTTCATGTACACCCTACGATTTCCCCTCCATGAAACCCGTTCCCTTTGTCCCCGTCGCTTATCAGGGATATATCGATGATGAAGCCGCTTTCTTTTTTGGACCGCAGGAAGATGTGTACCGTATCGAGGTCGATGTTGCAGAGGATCTTTTTGATTGGGATAACGATGACGGGGTGGATTATACCTATCTCGCAAGCGACCATTTTTCTCCTGCCGTGTTTTCCTTCTACTGGAGCGAGGAAGGGTACGGTACACCTGTCGTGATCGAAGGTATCGGAATGAGGGGCAGGGGCGGATATTCATTCGACAATGCGACGAAAAAGAAATACAAAATAATTTTCCCCGACGAGGGAAATCTTTTTATGGGTTTAAAACGGATAAATCTTAATTCGAACTATGGCGATAACTCGATGATGAGGGAAAAGCTCGCATACGATCTGTTTAACGCCGCGGGGATTCCTTCCGGAAGAACGGCCTATGCCCGGTTGTACATCAATAATGAATATAAAGGCCTGTATCTGGTCGTCGAGCAGGTGAAACACCGTTTTTTCGAGTCGCGTTTCGGGAATCCCGTCGGTAATTGTTACAAGGACAACTGGAGTGAACTCAGCTGGGTTTCTGCAGACCGGCAATCCTATATCGCAACCGCCGCGAATCCTTCCCCCGCACTCGAAATAATGACAAATGCGGACAGCTTCGATTGTACCGATATTGCCGGGTTCATATCGGTATTGAACAATACGGTGGACGGCAGTTTTGAAGAGAGGATACAGTATTATTTCTGTGTCCATGAGTTTCTCTCCGCGCTCGCAATCAATGCACTCATCGGAACGATCGATGATTACTGGTACTATGCGCATAATTTCTTCCTCTATAATTATGGCGGGCGATTTATGTGGATACCCTGGGACCTCGATCACTGTTTCGGGGCTATGTGGGCGGGATTCGAAGTGGAGACCTCCGACGTTTATGCGTTCGAACCAAGAAATACAGATAGTTCCGAGGGCAGGCGGCCGTTGATCGACAGAATCCTGCTCGTTCCCTCGTTTCGCCAGTATTACCGGCAATGCCTGAAATATCATATCGAACATTTTTTCAATGAAGACTACCTCTATCCCCGTATCGAAAGGATCAAAGCCCTTATCGTTGATGCCGCGCTGGAAGATACGTATCAGAATATCACGGAATCGGATCTCGATAATGCGATCGAGGTAAACTTTTCATGGGTTCACGGTATCAAACCCTATATCACGGCGAGAAAAGATTTTGTTCTTCAAGATGTCGAAGACTCTTATTGAGCGGGTGTAAAATTCTCTATGGGTCTGATTCCACAAGCATGATATTGTCCAGCCAGACATTATTATTATCAGCTCCAAAATTAAATATAAGCCGTGCGGCCGGGTCGGTGATCTCGTTCATCACACATTCAAGGCCGTCGTAATGCGTCATGGTGTTCGACAGATTGACGACAAACCAGCCGTATCCCGTGTAATTGTTGCCGTCGCCGTTATTGTCCCTGTCGTTTTCCTGTATCCCGATATCGATAATCCTCGGTGAAGCCGCACGTGCGTCAAACGACAGGCTATATTTTTTATTGGCTACGATAGTAAGCGAATGCTGATACAATTGAATATACCAGCTTGTATCCCTTCCGTCGGTAATATCGATGAGACATGCACCCGAATCCAAAGCGATCGATGCGTTTGTCCCTTCACCGGTATTGATCCATTGCGACCACCTGTCCATGCCGTTATCAAAATCGGCATTGTAGATCATGTTTCCGTCCGGGGGGATGGTGGGGGTCGGTGAGGGTGAAAGAACGGGAGGGAAGGTCGGGGTGGGGGTGGGCGCATCGAACGGTCCTTCGAAAGAAGCAGGCGGGAAAGAGAGGTCGCAGCAGAAAAAAACAAAGAGTATGAGTGTAAGCGCCGTGAAAGCGGTAACAATGAGGGTATTTTTCATAATCCGGTCCCGTTCGTATTAATAATACCACTTTTCATCAGAAACCGGCCATAGGTTAATAAAAAAATCGCGGAAATCCCCGAAAGAAATATAACGGCAGCCGGCCGGCGAGGTTCGACGGCGTCAGCAAAAACCGTTTCTAAGACCGACATAGTATTGCGCGACCAGGAGTGCGTCCACGATATCGATCCGGCCGTTACAGTCGGTATCTGCTGCGTTTGCGGGAAAGCCGGACGGTCCGAGTCCCACGTAGTACCGGGCTATCAGGAGGGCGTCGACTATATCGATGCCGCCGTTTCCGTTGACGTCGCCTTTGGTGATTTCCGGTTCGACAATTCCGGGCAAAAGACCGAGCATCGCATCGGCAAAGGCCTCGCCCATCAGGATCAATCCCGCGGCTTGATAGTGGGAACCGTCCGAAGGGAACCCGTCGCAGTCGAAAATTCCGACATCGGGAAGCTCCGCCGCAACCGCTGCCTGGGCTTCGCGTACGACCTCGTATTCCTGCCAGACATCGGTGCGTTCGATCATGGCGATGACAAACGGCATCTGCGGGACGCCGAACTCCGCCCTCACGTCATTGATGAAACAGGTGAGGTTTGTCTTGTACTCGCTTGCGGGGTAGATATTACACGCGTCCGATTCCCCCTGCATCCAGCACATACCCGCGATCCCGGCTCCCCCGCCTGAAGGGAGTGTATTCAACGCGTTCCGTACATGATCGACGAACTCGGTGTAGAGGTTTCCCAATGTTCCGCCGGCTGAAGGGGGACGCCAATCATAGGCGAGACTGGACCCGCTCCATGCGACCTTGATGAGTGCGATTGTCTTTCCGGGAAGACCCCGCGATATATCGCGGCCGAATGTTACCTCCGGACCGAACGACCCGGTCTGCGCCCCGACACCAGGCTGTAACGTCGTCCAGCCGTATTCCGATGTTCCTGCCGTATAGATGAGAACATTCACCTGTTCCGCTTTCAATGCCTCAGGCAGATCCATAATGTTTCCCGTCCCGACCATGTTGGACTGTCCCGCGAGGATAAATACGACGGGACCGCCGTTTTGCGCTGTGAGGATGCGGCAGACAAACAAAAAAGCCGCCATACACAGAAAACGGTTGTTTTTTATCATGATTTTCTTACTCCTGCTTCCATTATTATTGACGCTCTCTATTAAACGGGTTCGTTTTCGCTGCGAAAAGGAAAAAATACGGATAATGCTTCTGAATAAACGACATGTAACCCAGCCACTGGAAGATCAGATGCCGGTATGCCCGTTCGATGTCCTGTTTCGTGTGTGAGCGATCGTCTTCGGAAAGGCGGGATAGATCGCGCGCTGCGAGTTCCTCGGTGATATGGAAGATCGCCATGATGGTTTCGGTAAACGACTGATGTTCGAGAAGGTTCGGATTTTGAAGCAGGTTGAGGAGGAAATGCCGTTTTTCACTGAGAAAGTGTGAGAGTTCCGGCAAATCGACAGTCGCGATATCGATATTCGCATTGTATGTTTTCATGAGGGTTTTGATCGCTTTGAAATCGGTCTTTTTCGTACAGTCTTCGATAACAAGATATTTTCGTACCTGATTCAGGTTTCTGTCGCAGGCCGAAAATTGTTTCAGTACGTCTTTTCCGAACTCGCTGAAAAAAGTTTCGATAACCATATTGAGTTTCTCTAGTTTTTCCCGTTTCTCCTTGCGGCTGAGGAGGTTTTCAATAACAAGACTGACAAGGAGTACCTCGAGGGGAAGAAAGGCGATATCTCCGAGGAGGTAGATGAATATATGATGTGAATCATGAAACATCAGATAATGAAAAAAGTACAATACGACGGAAGCTGAAATCAAAAGCAGGGCGATAACAATTTTGCTTTTAATGAATGACATGACGATTTCCTTTGATTACGCGATGTCTTGTTCACATTATTTTCTCACATTCCATGCATTTATTCAACCGGTGCTATTGATTTTCTTCCACAAGCGGAAAGCCCAGTTTGATGAAAATATTGTCCCTGTCGACCGTGGGGTTCTGCAGGCCCCCGCTCCGTTTGGAAACCGCGCCGATCACATATGTTTTCAGTTCATCCATCGAAATCCTCATGTCCCCGTTCGTATCCGTTTCCCCGGCTGAGAGGGCTTCGAGAAGTGCTGCGGTGAAAAAGCCGTTTCCGTTTTCCATATAGACGCCGGGTTCGTAAGAATATTCTCCCCCGCGTGAACTGGAAAAAACAATCGCCCCGGTTCTGCGGAAGATATCGTTGTAGATGAACCGGTTTTTGTTCAAGAGGTAAGTCCTGCCGTCTGCACGCATCATTCCCGTTTGTTCCCGTTTACCCTCCCTGAGGCGGATAATCGCCCTCGGTCTGATTCCCTCGATTTCCGAGGCAGTCATGAAATCATCGACATAGTTTTCGTCGACTTCACCGGATTCGCAGGTGTCCATGAGAAAGAGTTTTTTTCTCGGCTTGATGTCGTCGAGAATGTCTTCGATCAGGCCGAATTCGGCCGCACTGCCGGCAAGATCGGAAACATCCGTCTCATTCGTGAGGAAATAATAGGTTGCCTCGGCGTTCCGTTCATGGACGCCGTGGCCGGAAATAAACAGCACGACCGTATCTTCGGGTTGTGCATCATCGAGAAATGACGTCGCCTCTTTAATGGCCCGTACCGTACAATCGGTGTCGGTCACGGTGCGGCAGTAAATATTCTCAAAACCGTCGCGCATTTTTCCAAAAAGGGATGCAAGGTCTTCGACGTCCTTGCGGGGGTAGAGGAGGTTCAGTAACGGGTCCCGGTAGTTCGACACGCCAAAGCCGATAAAATAGAGATCGCCCCTTTCAATGCCTTTATGATCGATGATCAGAAGATCCCTGTAGGACTCGGTGAGTTTTTCGTTGATACAGCTTACTTCGATTTTGGTCCTCCCCGGTGTCAGCTCGAGCATTCTGTGTGCGTACACCCGTCTTCCGCTTTTTTCGAGGATGTGGCCGCCGGAACCGAAGACGGGGACGTCATTGACGAAAATATTATAGCCGGTAATATCGTAACGTGAGTCGCTTAACGTGAACTCGAGAAAAAGACGATTGCCGGACTTTCGCGTCCCGGTAATCACGGCGCGGGGAACATGGTAATCATGGACCGATGTTGTCTCAATATAAAGGCGATAAGGAGGTATCCGGAGGAGATCAAGTTTTTCCCCGTATGACAGATCACGGGAACGGATCACCGTATCACCTTCCCGGAAAGCGTAGCACGATGAAAGAAGATCCTTCCATACCGCGTCAGTCACTTCTTCAAGTATCTTCCTGAAAGCGGAGAGGGGTATCCGGTCGGGGACGTAATCGTTTTTCAGCAGGCGTTTTATATATTGCATCCGGAAGTGCTGCATTTCGGCATCTTCGGCGATATCCGCGCTTTCAAGCACGATATCGGGCCTGTTTTTGAATGCGGAAAACTGGTCGATACCGTATGCGTTCAAACCTTCTACCATATTGATCAACTCACCCCCGCCGCGGGATGAGTCGAAGTACCCGGTATCCGTATAGGATATCCATTCATCGCCTTCACTGAGTATCGCGAATCCTTTTCCCGTTTGCGTATTCCAGATGCGGAGTGTCGCGTCATAGCCGGTGCTTGCCAGAAACCTTCCGTCCGGACTGAAATCAAGGTCCTCGATTTTATCGTGATGGCCGGAAAGGACCATTACCTCTCCCGTTTCGACATTCATCAACCGTACCGTCGTGTCGATGGAACCTGAAGCGAGAAGCCGCGAATCGGGTGAAAAGGTGATTCGGGCGATACCGTTCGTATGACCCCTGAAATCGCGGATGAGTCTCCCCGAGATGTCGAACACCTTTACCGCATGATTTCCATTGCCGAATGGATCGTCGGCGGTTGCGGCCACATAGCGGCCGTCCGGACTGACGGCGAGGGAGCGTATATAATCGAAAGGCCGTTTGAAGTCTTCTATCTCGTCCTGGTACCGGATACGGTTGCGTTCTTTTCCGTCGAGACCGTAAAAGACTATCTCCGTTTTTATACCGAGGACTATGTGTGTGCAGTCCGGTGTAAACCCGATGGCTTCCGCACTCGAATCCGGTTTGCCGAAATCATGGAGGATCCCGCCGTTCATATCCCGGAGGCAGACGGTATTATCGAATGCCGAGGAGAGGATCATGCGCCCGTCCGGACTTATCTTCAGATCGTTGAATCCCGTTTCATGGGCCTGGAAGGACGAAAGCAGTCTTCCTTCCCTGTCCCACAACCTTATTTTACCGTCGCCCGAACCGGACGCGAGGATTGTGCCGTCCGGGTTGTAATCGAGGACACCGACATATTCGGATGTCGGGTCGATCGATGAATAGAGTGCCCCGGAAGTTTCCCAGAATGAGATCCGGTCTTCATTCGATCCTGTCGCGATGATATTTCCCGCGGGACTCCATGCGCAACAGTAAAGGAAGTTCCAGTTGGCTTCGAAGGTACGGATGAGGGAACCGTCCAGGGTCCAGAGTTTAACCGTCCCGTCCTTGGAGCCTGATGCCAGTATATGTCCTTCCGGCTCGAATGAAACGGTCATGACGCTGTCGATATGACCTTCCATGATATTGAGAAGTTTTCCGGCACGAGTCCAGAGCTTCACGGTATTGTCTCCATCGCCGCCTGAAAAGGCACCCGATGCCGTTGCAAAGAGTTTTCCGTCGGGGCTGAAGGCGATATCGTTGATGCTGTCGGTGCTTCCGCCGATAATGCGGGGCGGGTTTCCCGATTCTTCCGGATTCCAGAGAATGATCTCCCCATTCTTCGAGCCCGATGCGATTGTCATGCCGTCGGGACTGAGGGCCACACAATTGACCGCATCGATATGTTCTGTCATTTCCGCCAGCAGCACGCCGTCCGGGTTCCAGAGCCTGACCGCGTTATCTCCCCGGCCGAGGAAGAAATGGCCGTGTCCGGTAACAAAAAAAGAGCCGTCGGGACTCCATGCGATATCGTTGATCCGTTCCATATTTTCGATCTCGACGGTTTTACGGCAGTCCCCTTCGACAGACCAGAACTTTATCATCACGTTATTACTTGCCGTCGAATCGAAGGACACCTCGTCATTCGATTCGGCTTTGTAAAATGTCGAGGTCGTAACGAGACTCAAACCGTCAGGCGCCGCTGCGATCGTATCCACGTCATCCGGGTGAGCGGATTCGATTGTCGAAAGGAGTCTCCCCTCCATGTCCCAGAAACGGATCGTACGATCCTGGCCCGCCGACGCGATGAGGTTGCTTCCGGGAATAAAGACGGCCTTGTTTACGTCATCCGTATGGGCCTTCATTATTCTGAGAAGCCTTCCGTCCGTCCGCCAGAGTCTGATTGTGTTGTCAAGGGATGCGGTGAGGATAAGGTTTCCTTCACGATTGTAATCAAGGCCCCAGACGGCATGGGAGTGGCCCTGCTGCACGACAAGTTCCGCCTCTTTTGTATGATCGGATGGGAAATGTCTCCCTGCAGCGCGAGCCCGGGTAAGGAGATAATTTTCGGCTGACCATGGCAATCTGCCGTTTTCCTCCCAGATGAAAAAATATCCATCCGGACTGCCGTCATATCCGGCGAGACCGGATGGCGTGGTATAACAATAATACGCGCACGCTTTCTTCATAGTGTCGTTTCCGGTAAGGGAGTAATACCGGCCGAGTAATGAGTAGAGGATGCCATGGGGATAATCGATGCCGTTCAGGAGGTCCATGCTTACGAGCGAGTGGTCGATATTTTTGAAAATCCCGGTTTCGTCGGGCTTTTCCATGGCACAAGCGAGGAACCAGAGGCATGTGTATGCCCCGCTATGTCCGGGATCGCTTTTCGTGAAGAGGAGAATGTCGTCATAGATTTCAGGGAGGTAGTCGAAGACGCGATTATGGAAGCAGTGGTTGATAATGATAAGCAATGAGCGGAGTGCATCGGTATTACTGCGTTGGGTAAGGTGTGAGAGAAGTCCGAAATAGACGGGTCCCATCAGGCTATGATCGGCTTCATATCCCCTGTTTGCCGCCTCTATCGCCCCTTCATAATTTTCCTCTGCATAATGAAACGAGGAAAGATACCAGTAAACGACAGCCTTCGCCCCGTTGTCTTCGAGCTTTAAAAGTGCCTCGTCCAGCAATGAGACCGCCTCATCCTTCTTCCCGTCCTTGAAAAAGGCGGAGGCATAATACGCATAGAGATAACCGTCCGGATAGGGATAATGATCAGCGACGGGCCGATAACATTCCCGGGCTTCGTTGTATCGGTCTAGAAAATAATACGAGTTTCCCTTGTACCAGAGAAGAACGAGAAGAATTTCAGCCTCCACGGAAATTCCGTCCTCCACGGAAATTCCGTCCTCCACGGAAATTCCGTCCTCCACGGAAATTCCGTCCTCCACGGAAATTC